>CAMEKS010000006.1 GCA_945921465.1 uncultured Clostridia bacterium
CTAAGGATAATCACCTTTAATCCTTTATCATTTAGATGTCTTAACATTGATTTAACTGGCGCTGATACTTTATCTTTTCTCGAAGCCGTCAGTGTTCCGTCCATATCAAAAACCACCAATTTTTTCATACCAAATATCCTCTTTTGTTAAAAATTATATAGTTATTGTCAAATAACCACTCTATATTGACTTAAATAACTATGATTTTGTCATATATATCAAATTGAAGAATATTTCAAATTTATTGTAGAATCTGGTGTTAGATTCAAATCTGCCAATCCCAGTCCACCTCTAATCAAGTAATATGCTTCGGCGCCCACCATAGCACCATTGTCAGTACATTCTATTGGTGACGGATAATACAACTTTAATCCAGCACGTTTACATTCCTCGTCCATCCTAGACCTAAGATGCGAATTGCAAGCGACTCCACCAGCCAGAACAATGGTCTTGCACCTATTTCTTGTTGCTGCAGACATTGTCTTAACAACAAGTTCGTCTATCGCTTGAGATTGAAATGAAGCACACACATCGGCGATATTAATTTCTTCGCCTCGCTGTTTCATTCGGTTAATATAATTGATTACTGATGTCTTAAGACCACTATAACTAAAATTTAATTCTTTTTTGTTGTAATTGGATTTGATAAATTGTATATTGTTTTTGCCTGTCTTAGATAATTTATCTATAATGGGCCCACCTGGATACCCTAGTCCCAAGACCTTAGCAACTTTATCATAAGCCTCGCCTATAGCATCATCGTGAGTTGTCCCAAGCAGAGTTGATTGATTATAATCAGTAACCTTAAGCAAAGCAGTATGTCCACCAGATACAACCAGTGCAACAAACGGCGGCTGTAGATCGTGATGCGACAAATAGTTGGCTGCTATATGTCCCCTAATATGATTAACTTTGATTAGAGGTTTGTTGGTTGCAAACGCCAACGACTTAGCAAAATTAACAGTTACCATTAATGAACCAACAAGACCAGCTCCGTATGTAACTGCTATGGCATCGATATCTTCTATAGTCTTGCCAGCATCTGCTAGTGCTTGATTAGTCAAATTAGATACAGCCAGCAAATGATTACGACTAGCGACCTCTGGTACAACACCGCCAAATCGCTTATGTATATCTATCTGACTAGAAATAACATCAGACAGCACCTCTCTACCATTCTTGACAACAGCCACAGCAGTATCATCACAACTACTCTCAAATGATAAAATCGTTATATCTGATTTGTTTCTCAAACTATTAAATTTTTTCTTTGCTTCGTCTATGTACATTGTAATTCCTTTATCTTACCAACAAATATATAAAATTATATATATATTGTATAATATCAATCATGATACAGCAATAGATATTATTAATTATTCTTCAATAATGTCATAATATATTATAATTATACAAGAATGTCTTGATGTTAATAATAACTATTATAATAGTATTACACCTTATCAAACAAGGCATATAATTATCTAATATATATTAAATATTGCTCAACAAAATTCATTATCTCGCCTGACATAACCGATTCTATATCACTAGTCTCATAATCGGTTCGTAAATCTTTGACAAGTGTATATGGGCAGAAAACATAACTACGAATTTGGCTGCCCCATTCTATCTTTTTGGCTTCACCTTTTAATCTATTAGCCTTTTCCATATTTTCTTGAATTTGTAGTTGTGTCAACTTAGATACAAGCATACGCATAGCAGTCTCTTTGTTCTGAATTTGACTACGCTCATTCTGACAAGTAACAACGATATTGGTTGGCAAATGTGTAATCCTAATAGCGCTATCAGTAGTATTGACATGTTGACCACCAGCACCCGAAGAACGATACGTATCTACCCTAATGTCTTCTGGATTAATGACAATATTAATATTATTTTCAATTTCTGGCATAACCTCAACACTAGCAAACGATGTATGTCTACGCTTGTTGGCATCGAATGGGGATATTCTGACCAACCTGTGAACCCCCATTTCGCCCTTAAGATATCCATAAGCATACTCTCCAGAAATTGAAAATGTGACGGATTTGTATCCGGCTCCATCGCCATCCAGAGTATCATATAGCTTTAACTTAAAACCATATTTATTGGCAAAATTCTGATACATTCGATACAACATTTCCACCCAATCACAGGATTCTGTTCCGCCTGCCCCACTATGTATCTTAATAATTGCATTGTTGTTATCATATTCACCATTAAGCAATGTCTTAAGATAAAGTGACCTAATAGACCGCTCCAGTGTCGATAACTCATTATCTATGTCACCAATTAATGCCACATCATCTTCCAATTCTGCTATATTAATATAGTCAGTCAACGATTTCAGTTTTGATTTAGCATTATTATACTCGTCTAATTTATCAGTCAACATCTTTTGCGTTTTGCCTAGTTGTTGCAATATGGATACTTCTGCATACACACTAGGGTCTGACATCTTAACCCTGATATCCTCCAACTCTGACTGTAGTCTCGCTACATCAAAGGCAGTCGGTGATTGTAGCAAAATCACCGACTAATTTTTTTAACTTTTCTTTCTGATTATTCAATATCAACATTATAATCACCTACTATATAAAATGCATTTTTCTCACGCAATCACTATTATATTCATTTGCTTTTAACATATTTAAGTTTTGATATATTTTACAATAAAATTAGCTAAAATATTTGCTTAAATCTAAGAAAATATAATGTAATACTTTTATCCATTTAGATATAATCTCGGACAATAATATTCATAAAGCCAATTACGATTAATTCTATGTAATTGTATCACACATCTAACATATTGCAAATCAAAAAAACGACAATAGATAAGTCTATTATCGTTTTTTTGATAGATTATTTATTATCTTTCTTTTTTGATTTTGCCTTATTGTCTTCGGTTGAAGTTTCTTCTGGTTTAACCTCAACCACATCTTCTTTAGGCTTGCCGCAGCAATTCTTGTATTTTTTGCCACTGCCGCAAGGGCACAAATCATTTCTACCTACCACTCTGCCCTTAACCTTAATTGGAGAATTGGCCTCTGGCGAATTAGTTGTTAAATTCTGAGGCTTTGCATTAGGATTGACCTGAGCTCTGATATTAAGTTTGTAATTAATCAAGAATGTAGCAGTCTCTCTTCTTACCTTAGCAACCAATTCTTCGAACATAGCCGAAGATTCCTTCTTATATGCAATAATCGGATCCTGATTGCCATAAGCACGAAGTCCAATCTCGTTACGCAAAATCTCCATATAGTCAATATGATCCATCCACAACGAGTCTACTACTCGTAGCAGAATATCTCTCTCAATATTAGATGGATCAATGCCTAATTGCGATACAGCCTTACACTTCATCTCGTATATCTTAATGGCTTCTTGTGCTACCCTATCTGCTAACTCATCAACATCAAGATCCTCAACAAGTTTCTCCGTAATAAAGTTATAATTCTCTGGCAAAATTCTTCCATTAAGCTCTTCATTGATTTTGTTTAGATCCCACTCATCAAATGTCTTATTCTCGTCTACAACATTATATAAGGCTTCTTTTGCCAACTGATTAATCATATCAAGTACTTCATTATGGATATCAGCACCATCTAGCACCTTGTTTCGCTCTTTGTAAATAATTGCACGCTGCGTATTGTTGACATCGTCAAATTTCAACACATTGTGTCTTGCACTGAAGTTAAATCCCTCTATCTTCCTCTGTGCTTTTTCTATCTGTTTACTAATCATTTTGACTTGGAATGAGAATGTCTCTTCTACCTTAAAAAATCCTAAGATTCCTCGCATAGTATCGCCGCCAAATCTACGCATTAATTCATCTTCCATACTAACAAAGAATACCGAACTACCTGGGTCGCCTTGACGCCCAGCACGTCCACGCAGCTGATTATCTATACGCCTTGACTCATGCCTTTCGGTGCCTATAATATGCAAACCACCTAGAGTAATTACCTCTTTCTTCTCAGCATCAGTCTCTTTCTTAAACTCCTCGTAGAACTGTCTGTATTGTTCTCTTAATTGTTCTAATCTCTCATCCTCAGTAGGCAAGAATGAAGTGCAAAATTCTATCTCTTCCTCAGTTGCATCCATTGCTCTTAATTTTGCTTTTGCCAAAAATTCGGGGTTGCCACCCAGCATAATATCGGTACCACGACCAGCCATATTGGTTGCAATAGTCACAGCATTTAACCTACCAGCTTGAGCTACTATTTCACTCTCTCGTTGATGATTCTTCGCATTAAGCACATTATGAGGAATCTTTGCCAACTTCAACATTTTAGACAATTCTTCACTCTTTTCTATTGTTACAGTACCTACTAGAATAGGACGACCTTGGGCATGGACTTTCTTAACCTCTTCTACTATAGCATCAAATTTGGCTTTTTCGGTCTGATACACTATATCTGGTGCATCCTTACGTCTAATTGGCAAGTTGGTAGGAATAGTAACAACGTCTAATCCATAAATCTTGTTAAATTCTATTTCTTCAGTCTTAGCCGTACCGGTCATTCCACTTAATTTATCATAAATACGGAAGAAATTCTGGAAAGTAATAGTAGCTAAAGTTTTGTTCTCGTCCCTAATCTCTACGCCTTCCTTGGCTTCTATTGCTTGATGTAATCCGTTAGAGTATTTTCTACCCTCCATTAGACGACCAGTAAATTCGTCGACTATCAATATCTCGCCATCTCTAACAATGTAGTTGGCATCTTTCTTCATTATGAATTGAGCCCTAATCGCATTATTAATATGGTGGTTCAATTCTATATTAGCAATATCACTTAGGTTTTCTACCCCGAAGAATTTCTCTGCTTTTGCCACACCTTGCTCGGTCAATCTAATTGCTTTCTCTTTCTCATCTATCTCATAATCGTCTTTCTTTAGATTTTTGGCAAATCTAGCAGCAGTCTTGTATGTCTCGTTGCTCTTAGTGCCCCTGCCAGAAATAATAAGTGGTGTCCTAGCCTCATCAATTAGGATGCTATCTACCTCATCGACAATAGCAAAGTGATAACCCTTGGTTGCCACTCTATCTTCTTTGCGAGTAACCATATTATCCCTTAGATAGTCAAAGCCCAACTCGTTGTTAGTAGAATATGTGATATCGCAGTCGTAAGCAGCCTTCTTCTCCGCAGGCGACATTGTATGAAGTGATACACCTACGGTTAGCCCTAAGAACTTAAAAATTTTGCCCATCCACTCGGCATCACGCACTGTCAAATATTCGTTAACTGTAACAATATGTACGCCTTTGCCCTCCAAAGCCACTAGATAAGCTGGCAAAGTCTCTACCAACGTTTTACCCTCACCAGTACGCATCTCGGCAATACGACCTTGGAACAGCGCAATTCCTCCCAAAATCTGCACATGAAAGTGCCTTAGTCCCATAATTCTAGTACTTACCTCTCTAACGCACGCATACGCATCTGGCAATATATCATTCAGCGTTTCGCCCTTTGCCAATCTTTCTTTTAATACATTAGTGGTGTTCTTCAATTCATCATCGGTCATTGCCGAGTATTTGTCTGCCAACGCCTCTACCTTGATGGCAATCTTCTCTAATTTGTCTATACTACGCGCATTGTCCGACGCAAATAATTTCTTAAAAAAATTCATATATTTAATCCTTTACAAAAAATAGAAAACAGAGCATCGATTATCAATGTCTGTTTCCTATTCTACACTTTTTTTTTAATTTTGCCAATTAATTTATAAGCATTGGCACATATATTGTTTAGAAAATTAAATTATTGCTAATTTTTTCCTAATTTCTTGGGGTTTTGATAATGCTTACAATACCATTATCCCAGCTAAATGTTACATCAATAACTTGGTTATTCTCTGTCCTTTCGATAGCAGAAATACTAATTTCATTACTATTTGCCGCCCCTCTAATGTCTTCTATCGTAGGCTGATTACCTGTTACTGCTGTTATACCAGTAATACTGCTTGCTGGGTTGCTACCAAATGCTTTGTTTACTGTGTCTCCATTGAATGAGATATTCTCATAACTGATACCACTGCCAGTCTGTGGGCTGCCCATTACAGAACCATACAAAGCGTTTCCGTAATTAGTGCTATTAGGTAGGCTTGCATACGAATTAGATATCTTAACGCTATAACCAGTGCCATTGATTTCTATGCTACCTACTAATCCACCAATAATAGATTGCAAAGCATTATTATAATTGTTGACGCCTTCAACAATTGCATAGCAATGGTTTAAGCTGGTACTAGTATCGTTAGATGTGGCAATTAGGCCCGCAATACCTCCAATATATCTTCTATTAGAGTCTTCAGGATGAATAATCTCGATTCTGGTGTAAGCATAAGAAATATTGCCTGTAGAATAACCTGCTACACCACCCATATATGTTTTACCTGACAGAGCGCCAGTATAAGCCGAAGCAATAATCTCTCCACTATTAATTGCAGCTATTCCACCCAATCTATTGGAGATACTATTGCTGTTAATGGTCAAATCGATTGCGACATCACAATAAGCAATTATTCCGCTATTATTAGCAACCAAGCCGCCTAGCAAAGTAGTTCCGCTACCACCCTGTCCACCATACGACACACTAATTATAGCATTATTAGAAGATGTTACTCGTACATTACTAATAATACCTTCATTATGTATTGCTAATAATCCAAACATAATACTATTTACATCGCTTGCATTAACTGTGACTCCAATATCGTTGCTTACACTAATATTTAAGTTGGTGATGGTAGAATTCTCGCCTATTTTATAGAACAAAGCAAAGCCTCTTCTTCCATCAGAGGATGTTACTTCCATGTTAGGACTAGATATATTGATAGTATTATTATTGAAGTTAATATTGCCATTGAATGTGTCATTATCATCAAATACATTATTGCCACTACATATCATAGAATTAACAGTAGTAATAAATCCACCTTCTGTTACATCGAAGTAGCAGTTATCAGTAAGGTAATGTTCGATGCGAGTAATATATGAATTGCTTATCTTAAATGGATTATTTTTAGTTCCGTCTCCGCCATCAAATAGCGTGAATGATCTGTTGGCCATATCCGCGCCAAGTAATTTTGTAGCAGTAGATACAAAATCTATAGTGCCTGTACTATCAGTTAAGAATCCTACGGAACGTGCTGCAATGGCCACAATGTTATCAGTATAATACCTTAGTTTGTACCACTCCGTTCCTTGAGTCAATGTGATAGTATCGATATAGTAACAAGTTGATGTATCGTCAAAGTTAAATAGTTCATTCCACGACTCATCACTATAATCAATACCCATAATATTAGCCAATCGCAGTCTGTATTCTACATTATTATTGGTAGAGTTATCTAATTGAATACGCTTGATATTATTATAGCCTGCCGTTTCCACAGTTTTGCCACTATTAACTTTGTATACTACAACTAGTTCTGGATAAGCTGCGGCCTCAGAACCAGCAGTCATAGCCCAAGTAATCTTTCCTAATCCATTATATTCCAAATTTGTTGGAGCAGTAGGTAGAGATATTGGCAGTACCATAGTATTGGCATTGTCTAATTTGTATTCTTCGAAGTAGTGATAAGTAACATTATTATTATAAACAACAGAACTATCAAAAGTAGTATCCGTGTCTCCTACTGCCTCTACATAAATACAAATGTCAGTTGTACTAAAATCTATAATATTATCACTAACAATTAGTGTCAATACTTTATCTATGCCTAAATATACGCCTTTGTTAACTGAGTACATTCCATATAGTATTAAGTCAGTAGTGTCTACAATTGTGTTATTAACTACATCAACTAGTTGAATATCTTCAACACCTAAAATATTACGCAATCTATATTGATATAGCAGAGTATTAGTCGCATTGTCTTTGTCTCTAGCATAAATCTCTACATCATAATCTTCTATTACTTTGGTCCCAACGGCAGTTGTATTCCAATAAATATAGTTGCTATAACCTAAATTAGGAATATTGTTATATATATCTAATTCCGAAGTATCCTCCGAAGCACCATATAGACTAGGGTTGACAGGTGCTGCAGGATTGTTAAGCAAATTGGTAAATCTAGTTGATGTCCTAGAAGAAATCAGATAGTCAAATGTATTACCCAAATCATCTTCTTTGCGTTTACTCATAACAGTTATATTGTCGTCACCTATAAACGTAATATCAATTTCGTAAGACTCGCCTTCTATCATATTCAATGTAATTGTATCAGTAGTATTGTTATCGACATTAGAATATCTAATAATATCTCCGCCTATAGATCTAGTAATATATAGATCACGCATCTCAATCAAACTATAATGTGCTACGTTTCGGTCAAATTCTAAGTAAACGGTAGAATTAACTTCAGTTCCATCACTGCTTATAAATTTACCAGATATCCTTACACTAGCTTTGGTTATTTCATAACCTATACTCGAAGTAGTAGTATCCCAATCTAGTTCCCCTTCGTATAATGTAAAGTTAGGCTGGTTAATTAATCGAATATCGAAATTATACGAATACACACTACGCAAAATAGCGTCCCTAGTATCCACACCATCCACACTATATATTTTGTCCGAATGCAACGTCTTATTAATAGATTTTATCTTAATATTATAGAATCCTGCCTCAGCATTGAATACTTGCCCATTGTCATCATATAAGTTATAAATATTGAATCTAGGACTATATAATAATGCCGACTTGAATAAAATCTGTCCATCTTGATTGCTGATATATGCTATATAATTGTTCTGATTATTATATTTGTCGTTCCAAGTAATGTCACCATATGTGTCTATAACAAAGTGCCTATTATTAATATCCTCTATCTCCGATCTAGACCTACCTTCTTGACCAATACTTGTATCGGATGGCAACAAGCAATTGCTTATAGACGTATAAGGATACACAATAATATGATATTTGTTATTCTCATTTGCACTAGCATACTCTTCGCCCAACTCGTAGACAAAATATTCTCCATCGCTGCTAGCCACTTGCTTAGAACCAACTTTATTATCACCAAGATATATATCTACTATATAATTGCGATAGTAAGTATCCTCTTCTGCTTCTGTTCCATTATAATCTGTAATTAATAGTTTAGGGTTCGTCCACTTAAATAAACCATTATCTACAGTGACTGCGACATTATCTAGTTTCTGAGCGTAGTAATTATCGCAATCTCCCAAATTGGATGTCAATATATCTTCGTTGTTGCCATTTGCCACAACTTTGATATTATATACACCTGCTGGCAATTCTTCGTTGTCTCTAATGTTAGTATATCTGAATTGTGCATTGCCCGGCTCATACTGCAAATTATCATCTTTGTATATTTGATTATTATTTTTATCGTAGAAGTATATTGTAAATGATGATACATCTTTACTAATGTTCCATCTAATCTCGTTATCAGCTACTGTAACCTTTGGTGCCGTCAACACCTTAAATGTTGATTTAATACTAGAATAATTAGAATCTAAGTATCTATTGATAATCTTATTTACTCCATTGTCAGTATATACTTCACCGCCTAGGCAAACTATATCTATATCATAATTCTGGTTAGTCTGCAATTTTTCGAATTCATTATACAAACCAGTGTTATTAATAACAAACAAGGTGTAAATATCAATGTATACAAAATTATTATTGTCAATATATCCACCAAATCCTGCTGCATACATTTGACTAGGGTCGCTATATGTATTACTGGTTATATTAATAGTCACCTCTTGGGTAGGCAATTTGGCATTATTCTTAGGAGTAAATCTAAGTTTATAACCTAATACTTTGGCATTGATATTATCCAATACAGGTGCTGCAAATCTTAATATGCCTGCTTTTAATTTATTTTGAGCATCATAATCAGATTGAATGTCAATAGACTTGGCGGTAGTTATCTTGTATACTTCTGACGCATTAGAATATGTATTATTGGATATTGCCAATTCTGTATTATTAGTTGTACTATTGCCTATGGTTCTCATTGCAACTGAATGCGTACCTGCTGCATAAGAGCTTGGCAACACGATGCTTAAGATTATATAATCTGCAGTACCAAATGCAGTATCTAAGTCTAAGTCTGATACATTGACGTAATCTATCAAATTATATGATCTATCAAGCAACAGTGCTGCGCCTGCGTATTTAATTCCCTCACCTAAAACATACTCTACATTGTCAATCTTAATCATTGGATGTAAGAAAGTATTAATCAGATCTCCATTTTCCGCATTCCTAGCACCGACCAGCAGAATGACTTGGTCATAGTAATCTCTAGATATAATATATCGCATCATTCCGTCAATAACTTGTATTTGATAAGCATCGTCTGATATATGCTTATACACTGTTATATTAGGCAAGTCGCCGCCTATTATAGAAATATATTGATTGCCAGTAGTCTTAGCCTCAATAGACACTACAACTTTGTTCGCAATATCAAGATACTCATTAGTAATAGTGGTCAAATCTAATTGATTATTAGATGTAGATATTGTAGGCAAAATATAACTATCTTCGGTCTGTGTATATGCGGTTATACTTATATCGTAGTAGTCGGCAAATTCTACAATATCCCAATTAATTACACCATTATTCATAAATATTTTGCTTGTAATGTTAGTAATTAACTCTGCACTGACTATCTCGGTTGTCGACATATTATCGAAGTTATTATAACTATTGACATAACCAGATGATTGATATGTCCCTTCAATATATGTACTAGACGTACCCAACGCTATTACATAATATTTGTGTTCGCCAATTGTATCTCTATCTATCTCGTAAGAATACAAATTATTGCTATCATCATATTCTATCTCGCTAGCCACACTGGTCTTGATATTTCCGTCGCAATAATCATATACAACATAACCAGTAGCATTATCTACACCTTTCCAAATCAATCTAATTGTACGGTCTACAACGCTAAGTGCGGAATTATTGACATCGCTAACATTGATAATAGTAGGATTAGGTAATTTGATTACCGTAAATTCGTCAGAAATTTTGCTATATAATTCATTTTGCTTGTACGACCTAATCTGGAAGCGATACTCACCTGCTTCGAACACATAATTATTAGTATTAAAGGTCGTTTCGGTTGTATTAAATTGATTAGAGTCGCCTTTACTATTAGTATATGTTATATAATATTGATCCCTCGCATCTCCAGTCCAACACAATTCTCCATTATTAATATATAACTTAGGAGTGTCAGTTACTGTAACATACTTATTAATAACAGCATTGCCGTCTATAATATTATCCGAATAATTTGCAATAAATTCGGTAACAACCAAATATGTACCGGTCGTAATGTTTTCGCTTATGTCTGCTAGGTCAATCTCGTAATTATTAGCCTTGCCATTAATCTCGGTGACATAATCCGGCGTTATAGCAAATTGATTTTCGGCATATTTTTTATAGAATGAAACTTTGGTAGTCTTAACTGAACTAGTGCCATTATCATTAATAACTACAAGGCCGTTGTTAGTGGTTACATTATATTTGTCAGTTTGAATCTTACTAACACTAGTACTAATGGAATTTCCCGAAGCGGATAGGACATCACGACTGCCAATAACTGAAGTTAACTCAATTACTAACTCGTCAGGAGTATTATCTACGCCACCTACAACCACCTTCCCAGCATTACTACTAACGATTGAATTGTATCCGGATACTTCTTCGAAAATAGCAATCCTATCAATGTTTTGTGAAATATTGTATGTGTGACTAATTGTATCATATGTCACAGATATAGCACAGGTATTATCTCCATTAGCAGTATAAGTGTAAGTGTAACTATTGTCAATTGTTAAATAATTTGTAACTATATTATATTGTTTTTCGCCAATTGTTATTGCGTACTGGCTAGCCCTGTCCACATCTCCATTAACATTGTTATCCGGCACAGCAAATTGAATATTTAATTTGCTGCCATCCTCATTAATGTTTGCGGTAATTTCATTTGGCATAGCTAGTTTTAGGAATGTATATGTTGTAGCATCACCCTTTAGCGAATCTTGTCTTAGTGGTTGCAAAGTAAGTGTATACTCGCCCATAAGTGTCGAACCCGACAAATCTATTTTATATTGTTCACTAAATTCTGATACTTCTAAGGTAGAACCATCTGGCTTCTCTAAAGTATAAATATATGTGTAGGTTTTGCCATTGTCTGTAATTGGACTCCAAACAATTCCATTGTAGTTATTGTTGATTACACAATTATTATTAGGTGCTGTCTTAACCACGGACAATATTGTTGCTTTGTTACTATATACAGTATTATCTCTAGATATATATTCTAACACAACACTATATTCACCACTTGGCAGAATTACTTGTTCGTCAGTATCTAAATCGGTTACTTCAACTATACTGAAGTCAATTACTTTTCGCAAACCATTATAGTCGGAAATTATATACTGGTACTTGTTGCCAAAAGTTAATTTTACAATATCAGGCTTCACATCAAATGTGTATGCAGTAACCACAAAACATCCATCTGTCACCTCAGCTACTTTGGTACTAACGCCATATTTGTTAATAACTGCACTATTGCTAGAAGTAACGGACATATTGCTAATATAATCGGTACCGATAGAAGTAATTGTAATATCAATATCTAGTACGTTTTGCAAGAAAACAAAATTATTCATATACTCTTTGGTTAAAACAAGCGTATAATAATCGTTTGTCAGGGTTATCTCACCAATAGCCGAATCCAGATTGCTTGGATCAACAATTAGTGCAGGAATAGTTGTTACATTCTTCCTATCAACAAAATTAATAGAATATTTTGCCTTGTCTGTGTTATTAACAATGTTTTTGGCATCAAAAATTAGTTTTAATCCACCGTCAGTTTGCAATTCTTTGGTTAGAGTTGTTATCTTGTATAATTTGTTAATATCAAAAATATGTTCTTCGCTGTATAATTCGCCTGATCTGTATGCCTTAACAACTATTTTGCTAGCACCCTCTATCAAATTAGTTGTGTCTATAGTAGTATCTGTTGTTACTGTATCAGATGCCACAACCTCGCCTTTACTCATAATTGCGTAGGTGTAAGTTGTGTCAGCATCACACAAGATTTTCAATTCGCCATTCTCTACTGTAACTGATGTATCTGGCACATTGCTCTTAACTATATTAGAACTTCTATACATAGTAGATACTATGTCAGAATTGTTACCAATGTATTTGATAACTGCGTAATATGTTCCTTCTACTATCTTGCCATCCATATCTAGAGTTAAACCACTAGACAATTCGTTAGGCAAATAAGATTGTTCAGCATCCACAGGGAATACTCTTGTATTATTAATTGCGTTATAGATAGCAAAATATGCTTTATTATAGTTGCCACTATATGCTTTAATAACCAATTTGCCTTCTATCACCTGAATATGCTCGGCACTTGGGCTTGATAAGAAATTGATTGTGCTAGCATATGTACTCTCTTTGCTAGATATATATCCTACATCGGATACAACCTTATCTACATCACCAATCACTTGCTGAATTATAATCTTCACGCCCTTGCTTAAGTCAAATGAGGTAAAGATGTCTGTAGATAGTGTTAGAGTATAAGTGCCGTTATCGTATACACAATTGCCATTTGTTGTGTTGGCAGTTATTGTATATATTTTGTTTTGTTCGCCATTACTTACATTAATAGTATAACTTGACGCTAAGTCAATATCATTGGCCATATTGCTAGCTGACCAAATCAATTGAAATTGACTTAAGGTTATATTATCTTCCTCATAAATTAAATGTGTAGAAATATTAGAAGCAGGAATTATCGCCAATCTATTAATGTTATAAATATTAGAGACATCACTAGACAACTTGTCTGTTTCTTCTACTATCACATAAGCAGCAACACTGTCACCAAAGAGACTTGTATTTACCTTAATATCTGCAACGCTTGTCGACTCGTTAGTTATTGTAATGTATCGACTATCAGAATAGTATAACTGATAGTTTTTGCCAAATACTGCATTGGTTAAGAATAATTCGCCATTTCTTATAGCAAACCCCTCTCCACTATCGCCAAATTCAGCAACTTTAGAGAAATTAAACTGCATTGCTTTGGATGGCACTCCCAAGCCGTTTGTTCTATTGCACATCATATCAAGTGTATATTCACCGGCCGATAAATTATTGGTATTGATAGATATTCCATTACTTTTACGAGAGACAGATATATCTCCGCTAATAATAGTTATCCTGCCATTAGATAATTCTATCACTCCAGTTATACTTGGGTCAATCTCACCCGACTTAGTAATATCAATATAATATCGCACATAATCAGCCTTGGCTGGATTAGACAATTGCAAAATCTTGTCCGATGTTGCTGAGACTATATCTGATGTGTTATAATAATTAAATTGTAATGTAGATGTTGCCGATATAGGATTGATTATCGTACTATCGTCTATCCTACCAATACTCTGCAACCTAATGTAATAACTTGTGTCCCCAGCTGTTATTACACCATTATTTATAAAGTAATTAATATCAAAATAATACTTGCCATCAACATATGCAATATCTCCACTAGCTGTTATGGTAAACACATCGCTCTCATTTCCGACTACATAATATTTTCTACTCCAATCAATACCATCATTGGTTAAATTAATAATTAATTGAGCCTTACTAACTTCGCCATCTAATACCGTAAGAATATAAGAACTTGATGCAATCTTGCCATCACTCATCACCTCATCCCAACTAACGACATTATCTGATGCGAATTCAAGCGCATTGCTAGCCATATTATTATTAGCCACGCTAATTGTGTTACTTGGATTAGAGTCAAGATATCCAACCATTTCTTCTTCTACTCTAGATGCAACTACATAATATTGACAATTATCTGTATTGCTAAGATTAATAATACCGCTTGATATATCTACATTTGTCTTAACAAATTCAGTTGAATTGTTAGATTTCTTCCACAACGCATATGTCTGATTATCAACCATATCAAATCTCAGTTGATAATTGTTTGCATTTGCTATGATACTTAGAGTAACCGAATTCAATTTGGTGATGTTTTTAGTCGAGACATCACTATCTAGATAATATATATTTTTGCCAAACGCTATTGATGAATCTACATTGCCTAGCATCTTGGCTGTTGCCACATAGTTTCCTGCTGATGATATCTGCTGAGACATATCTATGGTAGCAATATTGATTAGGCTATGAGTCATATCATATATAATACTGCTACTCGAATCTTCAACCGTAATATCATATTTATTCGCCGCTGTATCCGAAGTACTTATACTAATTACTTTGCCGCCTATAGATAATACTGGCTTATCTAATCTGTGAATATTGATAGTACTAGGTTCGCTAGATATATATGCCAAATTAGTTGCAGAATTATTTGCCAAAACATACTCTATCTCGCTATCAGCCTTTAGACTAAATATATAATCACCTACAGAATTCAATCCAATAGAGTCATTAATATTAATATCAGAGATAGGCAAAATATAGTATTCTACGCCATCAATTTCTTGTGTGGCAAGACTAGTAGGCAATGAGGTGTTTGACGCATAACGTAACCCCATAGTATCTTTTGCCCAAACGATATGATATTTGTCAGATATTATTGCCATCCCGATTGACACATTGGCTATCTTAGAAATATATAATTGTGCCGAATAATCACTATCAAACTTACCATCTGCTATTTGATTAATCTCTATAGTGTATGTCTGATTAGCATTGATTGTATAATCGGTCAAATCCAATACATTTTCGCTATTATCTACATTGGTATACTGAATATTTCCGTTATTAATAATCACACCATTGTTCTTAATTGCAATGTTATATTTCCCTGCATTGCTGCCATTGAAATACAATTTATTATTTAACACTTTGATGTCTGTAGGTGTTGCCAATTTGTCTATCGATGCAGACACAATGTTAGAGTATAATATAGTCTCGCCATTTACTTCTTTGCCAAGAGCAATTATCGAAATTGTGTTACTACCAGTCTGCAGCCAAGATTCCAAAGGCTGCCCTGCATATCTATAGGTTGTCTCAGAATTATTTACTATTATACTCTTCTCTGCATCATTATTAATAATCAACTTGTATGCAATAGCACCATCTACCCTGCCCCATTGCAAAGTCTTGCTATTAGAATCAATGTCTATAATCTTAGTATTTTGCTCACTAATGCTGCCCACTGTAGAGAACTTTCGCCAATTGATGCTGGTTGCTGCACCAAACACCCCTGCGGTATCCGACATTGTCTCTATGGTTATAGTATATGGGTCAAATGTCACTTGATCATTACTAGGCACTGCCGCATAATCCATAATATTGTTTTTTACAAAATTGATTATATCAAATTCATTGCTATTGCTAACAATTGTATTGGCTGATGCACCACCTATATTAACTGTAATCTTGTAATTATCAGCACCATCAACTGCATCAAATTTCAACATTCCATCAATCGAAAGTTTTGGATTGGTCACTACACCTAATGTGCGATAAACATTATCCTTGGTCAATGCACCATCGATAATATTAATAGATCCATCAGTTGCTTTGATATAGATATATAGATTATATGTACCTCCAGCAATTAAATTCTCTTTGAGATTAATTGTCCCCGACTCTGACACCTCATAAGACTTAATATCTCCATTGTTAGATACAAAGACCATATCTATAGCAGATATATTTTGCTCTGTTGCACTTGCGGAAGGAATAATGTAACTTAATATTCCGTTATTATCCACATTTATTGCAAAATTGTTAATATTTGGGATATATTCATCCAACCTGATTGGTGTAGATGGCTTATTATCAACAATATGCACACCGTTAATGGCGGCGTTTTGTATTTCGCCTTTGTCCGTATCGCTCATAGGCAAAAATGCAGCCACCGTAATCGAATAAGTAGTCTTGTTGTCTATAGTACTTCGCAGAGAATTAAGTAGTTCGTTGGTTATTCTATATGCAGGCAACTTATCAACTCCGCCAAAGTCTCCATAGCCTAGCACTACTTCCACCGACTTGTCAGTAGCATTAGAAGTTATTGTAAGCAAATACCTAATATTTTTGCGAGTAGCAATGTCGTTAGTTGAATGAGTCCAGCTAAGGATAGTATTATCAAATAATTCTATTTCTTGCCCACTTATCAACCTTGTTGATTTGCCATCATTACTTGCACTTAATGTCGATGTTAGCAAATATTGTACATTGGTATATTCCGAATCAAAACTATCAAATACATTAACGCCATCAGAATCGATATAATAATTAAGTGTATTGTGGTCGTATACAGCGGCACTTCCTTTGATAGTTGCACATATTGCCAAATCAAAATACTTATCGCCTCTGGCCAGATTGCTAAGTATTCTATTATATGCCACATTGCTATCTAGATAGTCAGTGGTAATTACATCTCCCACTTTCTTCAATACGACAGTCGCAGCTGCCTTGTCATCCACATTGTCTACTATAACCTTTTCATCAAGGTAAGATATGGTAGGTGTCTTAAGTATATAGAATTTGTATACTGCACTTTCAACAGAATCTGCAGTCACTGTGCCGTCGCCTTTTGCCACTACACTAATTTCGTTAATCACACCCGTCTCAAATCCGTGTGGCAATGTACTTAACTTGAACTTAGTTTCTCCTGCAGCCGTTTCTATACTCTGATTACGTTCTTCGCCAGTTTCACTATCGGTATATTTTAACTTAACCAAATATTTAACCGCATTACTTACGATTGGATTGTTGTTAACATCCGATATCACTGCATCCCAAGTAACATATTCTCCATCATATTTAATATTGTTTACAGATTTAAGACTAGATGGCTTAGTTACTAATATATTTACACTCGCGACGCTAATAGCCTCTTCACTATCAGATTTGTTAAGTGCCCTAAATGTTATCTTAATAGGAAGATTGTCACTTGGCATTCCATTTACCTTAAAATCCACTTCCCCAGATTGCTCTCCCAAAAGTGCCGTTCCTGCAGTCGTTATAGTAAGATTGTCACTAGAACTAACAGTTATGTAATACTCTTTCAGATCAGTCGGCTTCGCAACATATTTCAATCTAAAAGTGTCATAGCTATTAAGGTCAATGCTATAAGTTGGCAATTCACTCTCTGACGTGGTGATATTGATTAGATGGTCGTCATCTATCATTATCTCCAACCCATTGACAGTATTGCTAGGTCTATCCTTGCCACACGAAACAAAGAGGCCAATGCTCAACCCTACAATTGCCAAAGACATAATAACAATAAGAAATTTAATTGATTTTTTCATTCTTCACCTACCAAATAACCATTTGGGAATATGTCAAAATAGATTTGTTACACTTAGTCAACAACCTGTTAATTAGTCTCTTGATAACTAATTATTATTGTTGCTAACTTATCTACAAATTACAGCATAATTTTACCATATTCTACATATCTATCAAAACAAATACAATCATTACAAAAAAAAGTATATTTATTAATTATTATAGTTATATATATAATCTTTATACAGTCTAGACATAGACAATCTTAAGTACAATTTCGTATTTTATCTAAAATCATTTGTCAAAAGTATAATTTTGTAATACTCTAATTAAGTGAAAATTCGGCAAATCAATGCGACAAGACAAAAGGAAAAAATATTATGATTAATATTGTGTTAGTAGAACCAGAAATACCTCAGAATGCCGGCAACATAGTCCGAACCTGTGCCGTAACCAATTCCAAATTATATATGGTAAGGCCACTTGGCTTTGAATTAAATGATAAATATTATAAGAGAGCAGGACTGGACTACTTCGACCTTAGCGATGTAGAAGTTGTGGATAGTATAGAAGAAATTATGAATGCTAATCCAGACGCCACTTTTTATTTTGCAAGCACCAAATCTGCCAAAACTTATGCCGATGTTGAATATCCAGATGGGTGTTTTATAGTATTCGGCAAAGAGAGTTTTGGCTTAAGGGAAAGCTTGTTGAGAGAACATTACGACCAATGTATTCGTATCCCAATGAAAGATGGTGCCCGAAGCCTTAACCTATCCAACTCGGTTGCAATTATATTATACGAAGCATTGCGTCAACATTCTTTCTCTCACCTAACGGGCACAGGACATCTAACTGGCAGAATAGATTAGGCAAAATCGAAATATAAATAATTAAATATTATACTTATCAATAATACACTATAGAACAACAACTAGTGCCAATACATATCAAAATTTTGCCAACAATTTGACAATATTCTAGCCAAGTTTATATTAAGACTCCCTTAAGGAAATTGAATAATTTTACTAAAAAATAGACTACATATTTGCTTATTTACTAGCCAATGTAGTCTATTATTTTTCGCCACTATTCAATTAATTAATGTATAATTTATTTATCAATTTATTTTACAATTATCTGTATTAATGATATACGAATAATTTGTTATACTTTTATTTTATTACACACTTACAACATAATTACTAATACTAGATAGAATTATCAATAAGTTACTCCATTTATATTGCTAGTCTGCATATATATTGGCATATATATTTTACGCATAATAGTTAATTAGTTTGCCCATATGAGCGGTCTCAACAACTGTATTATCTTTGTCATAGTTGTTTTCATTTGCCACAGACACCCTATTTAGAGACACTTCATATGCAGTTTTTGACAATACCTCACCTGTATCCGTCTTTTTCTGATATCCTCTGCTTTGTATTCTGCCACACACAGTAACCTTGTCTCCTACCCTGAAATTCTTAACAAAACGTGCATTTCTACCCCATGCTATGCAAGGGATATAATCGGATTTGTTATAACTACGATTGACTGCCAATAGCACATCACATATCTCTCTATTGAATGGTGTCGTGCGATAAATTGGTAGTTTGCATACATAGCCAGTTATCTCTATTTCGTTAGTATCCTCAATAATAGAATCTACAAATTCTCTAACAAAAATTGTTAGCAACAATTTACTTTTATTATCACACATTTTGTTGTAACTTCTAAATTGACCAATTATATGAATTTTGTCACCAACACTGATATTTTTTTCTTGCAATAACCTTTCGGAAATAGTAACAGGAATTATGTCAAATATATCCGACAATCTCTTAATTTTGATATTGAATTCGTAGAAACCTTCTCCATAAATTTCGTGACTAAATTGCGGCTTAGTGGTCACCTCTCCTGATACTGTTACTATGTTATTATTTTCCAAATCGTTCATTATAATCTCCCTTGTATTTTATTATATTTTTGGTAATGTTATTTAACTATTTTTCCTTTGAATACCTAGATTGTCAATATAATAGTCTTGTTGATATATTAATTCACCTACTGATGTAATCTCATAGCCTGCTTTTGTTAATCGCTCTAACATTAATGGCAATGCATCTAATATATGATCGGAATTGTTGTGACACAGAATAATAGAACCATTCTTAACCTTACTCATTACACGTTCGCAAATCTCTATTCCACTTAGCCCCTTCCAGTCTAGTGTATCCACATCCCACTGGATGGTCTTTAAGCCAAAGTCTTGTTCGGCAATATTAAGCAGCCTATTGTTATAAGCCCCATATGGAGCCCGAAACAAATTAACAGAATCTTTGCCAATAATATCTTCTATAAGATTAATACTAGTACTTAATTCTGATTTAATAGTAGCATCATCTAATGTCGTCAGATCAGGGTGAGTATTGCTATGAGTACCAATCTCAATGCCATTATCGTGTATATATTGCACCATATCAGGATAGTCTTCTACCCAGAAACCTACTAAGAAAAAGGTGGCATTGACATTATACTTCTTAATCATATCCACAATGTTTTTTGTTTTGTCAGCACCCCACGCACTATCAAATGTAATTGCAACTTTTTTCTCCTCTGTATCTACATTATATATTGGCACAAGTCTAATATTACTGCCCATATACACAGCCGAAATAGGAGTGTTATAAATATTACAAGTCAATATTGCCGCCAGAATAATAAACACGCCCAAGACAACCAAATATCTTTTTCGTACTACTACTAATTGCATAACTTATTACCTCTGATATTGTATACATATATGCCTAACATTGCATAAAAATAAAATCTTATTTTTTGTCGAATAATCGCTTAATGTAGCGAATTGCTACACCCCATGCCCAAAAATCAAAATTACAAACAAAAGCAATGTTCATATTACACATAAAATTAAGAAATATAATATAATTGTTTTGTTGTTACAAGAGTAATTTTTGCAAATGTCTACACTATAGACAATGCAATAATATATTATGCAACTACTTCCTTCTATAGAACTTATTTATAAAAAAACAGCACTTTGTCAATTATATAACAAAGTGCTTATTGGCTATTTTGTTGCCAACCAAATACTAATTATAACTTTTATTTTTGTTAACATATCCATCTACATCAAATGATTTCCATGGCACCATATCTGCTGGTGGCGTCGCCAAGAATGTCAATGTCTGTTTAGTTACTGGATGCACAAGTCTCAATTTGTATGCCCAAAGAGCCAGATTATGTCCTTTGGCTAATATATCACCGCCATATCTTACGTCACCGTATACCGGATGTCCAATATGTTTCATCTGCACTCTAATCTGATGACTTCTGCCAGTAACAAGGTTAATATCTACCAGAGTCACTTTTTCTTTGCGATCTACCACCGTATATTCTAACTCAGCATATTTGGCCCCTGCAGAAGTCTCTGGTACTACAGACACCATATTGGTCTTAGAATTCTTCTTAAGATAATTCTTTAATACACCATTATTTGTATTAATTGAACCATTTACAACAGCCAAGTATCTTTTCTCAAAATTATCTTTGCTTGCAATAATTTCGGATAATCTTGCGGCGGCCTTACTAGTCTTGGCAAAAATCATTAGCCCGCCTGTAGGTCTATCCAATCTATGAACCAAACCTACATACACATTACCCGTCTTATTGTATTTATCTCTTAAGTACTGTTCAACCAACTCCACCATACAGGTATCGCCAGATATATCGCTCTGTGTCGGAATATTTTGTGGCTTAATTACTACCAAAATATGATTGTCTTCGTATACTACATTCAGCATTTTTCTTTTCCTTAATTGTTAGTTTAATCATTAGTATTTTTATTGTATTAATATGCTATTTCTACGCATTTTTGAAAAAACTTCTAGTATTGTTTGCGACATCTCGCATAGTTCTTAATTGGGTATATAACCCCAACTAGAATTGTTTGTGTATCAATGTGTATCAAATTGCTTTAATTATTCTACTATTACACTTCTCAGTCAGAGTATATATTTTTTGCTACATATTGTCAACCAAAAACTTAATATCCCCACAAAGTAAGTCTGAATAACTAAAGCTAGTACGTTCTAATTTGATATCGTCATCGGGCTTAATAATAAACATACTGGGATATATTTTGTCTATTGTAGCATTAATAGTAACCAACTTGTTTCTTCCCCTATTAATTATCATCTCCACACATTTACCTTGTAGGCTCTTAACCACCTCTTTTGCTTGATTAATTGTAATACTAGATTCTCTCATATACCACCTTCTATATAATATATTACCTTACATCTAAGAATTATATGATTAGTAGGTTATTTCTATTCGGAATAATTAAATTGTTATAACCTAACCATGCTATATTGGATACAATACTAACTCGCCCAATTATACATCATCTAGACGATTACAAGGATAATATACCTTACTTGATTATTACCTTTTTTGTTGTTTTTATACAAAAAAACACCCAAGTACAAAATCAACTTATTTAAGTTAATTCTATACTGGGTGGCTTAGACTAATTGATCTTTATTCCCTCGCCCGTGTTCGCATCTTGAAACATTACATAATATCCTTTATCATCGGCAGCATTGGGATTCAGTGGCAACCACTGACTGTATCCCTCCAGACCATCAGGGCTAGTATCTCTGCTAACACTCGGCACTCCATAAGCAACGTATTTCAGCATTTGATTATCATAAATCAAGCCAACTACATACTCTTTGCCATTGTTATCATAATCCACTCTGACCCACTTAGAATTAGGAACTAAATTTTCGAGATTTTCTTCTCTAGGATAATTAGCAAAAAGGTCGTCTATTTGCTCCGATATCATTTCGTAGAAATTCGCTTCCATTCCCACAATATTTTGATCAATATCGGCTTGAATATCTTCTTCGCTGCTCTCAAATAATGCTGCCTGACTTATCTTAATATCTTCGCAATCTCTACACCCAACTTCATTAATATCTACACTCTTTGGATTTATTGTAGAGTAAGCAACCGCAGCATCTATATGTGCGTTATAATTAGTGTGTGGGCTGGCTTTTTCTGGTACTTGGCCAGATGATTGAGATGTATTATTAATAGTTTCTGCACTTTGTTTTGTTATACCAGAATTATTGTCTATTTTATGTTCAGAATTGTCTACACATTCCTTAGGTCTTGACACATAAGTGTTTTCAACCTTTTGAGATTTATTACCTTGTATATTCTGCAATATCTTAGATCTATAGCCAACAATATCACCATTAACGCCCCATACCAGAGGCTCAAAATTATTACCATCTTGTCTCATTAATACACAACCAATTTTGCTACTAAGATCTATGTCGGTATTTATCTTAAAATCATATCCTTTTGACTTGTTACAGAAAACATTTTGTTTGTATACTTTCTTTCCATCTACACACACACCCAGCAAGCAATCCCCTGTAATATTTGTATAATTTTTGAAATTACCAAATACGCCTTGGTCGGTTTTGACCAAGTCTAACACACTAATATCTCGATTGTCATTAGTTAACATAATAGTTTTTTTATAATATCCCATTATCCCCTCTATATATAATTATTGTAGTTTGATTACTGTGTAAATTATGTTATAAGACAAGTATGTAACATATACTAATAATTTCGAAAATATCTACAACACTTATAAATTTACATAATAATACTTTGCAGATATGCCTATTTTCAACAATATGTATTTATAATAAATATTAATAAAATAACTAAAATGTGCAAACTAAAGACAAAAACATTATGCTAATCGTGTCGAATCTGCAATAGACAACAAAAAAGTAGGACTCGATAATCAACTCTCCCTTAGGATAAGTTCTTTATTGTCCTACTCTTATAATGTATATATACTCTAGTCTACTGTGGCACACGCTAGTGTGCGTTGTAAGATAGCACCTCCACCTTTTTCAAACCATCTGCAGCTTGTATCAATTGTGCTCGCAGTTGATTTATCCAAAGTACCCACTCCTGTGGGACCTTGAGATAAATCGACAAGGAAACAATTTGCGTGTCAGCAGACTCTTGTCTGCTGGGCACACGCTAGTGTGCGTTGTGCGATAGCACAACAACACGCAAATTATTCGACATCAATATTATTCTTCTTACGAAAATCAGCTCTACCACGAAGGGTATGATCTAATATAATCTTTCTTATTCTAAGGGATATAGGTGTAACCTCTAATAGTTCGTCGTCATTAAGGAATTCTAGTGATTCTTCTAGAGTCAACTTCTTGACTGGTTCTAGCCTTAATGCTTCGTCACTAGATGAACTACGCATATTTGTCAACTGTTTTCTCTTGCATACATTAACTACGATATCACCCATCTTAGGGTTGATACCTACTACCATTCCGCCATATACCTTGTCGCCTACAGTAACTAATAATCTACCACGTTGTTGCGAGTTGAATAAGCCATACTGGATACACTCACCTGTTTCATAAGCCACAAGGGTTCCGAAATTTCTACGTTCTATATGGCCCTTGTATGGCTGATAAGAATCGAATATTGTATTCATTACGCCTTCGCCATTAGTATCTGTAAGGAATTGAGATTTGTAACCAAATAGCCCACGAGTTGGGATAAGGAATTCCAGTTTCATACGGCTGCCCACACTATTCATTGATACTAGTTCGCCTTTTCTTGTTCCCATAGCATTAATTATAGTACCAGCACAAGTCTCTGGCACATCTATAAATAATCTGTCTATTGGTTCATATTTGACGCCATCAATTTCTTTAATCAAAACTTTTGGCATACTTACCTGAAATTCGTAACCATCTCTACGCATATTCTCAATCAATATTGAAATATGCATCTCGCCTCTACCAAGCACCTTAAATGTATCAGCACTGTCGGTCTCGATAACTCTTAGAGACAAATCTTTTATTGCTTCTTTCAATAATCTCTCTCTTAAGTGTCGACTGCTGCTATATTTACCTTCCTTGCCACAGAATGGGCTGTTATTTACCATAAATAGCATTTCCATGCTAGGCTCACTAATCTTAACAAACGGAATAGTGCTAGGGTTGTCCTTGTCCGAAATTGTATCGCCAATAGACACATCTGTACTACCTGCCACACATACTATATCGCCCGCAACAGCATTATCTATAGGCACTCGTTTCAATCCATCAAATACAAAGATATTGCTTACTTTGAAATTAGGCTTAGCAAGATTTTCGTCGTGATAATTAGTAATGCATAGGTTTTGGCCAACTTTTAGTGTTCCATTCTCAATTTTGCCTATTGCCAATTTGCCAAGATAATCATTCTGTTCGGCACTACTTACCAACATAGCAAAAGGCTTAGACTCATCACCATTAGGCGCATCAATGTACTTAATGATAGTTTCGAATAATGGTTTGAAATCAGTACCCATCTCGTCAGGATTAAGGCTGCTTACACCAAATCTGCTAGATGCAAATACGAATGGACTGTTAAGTTGCTCATCGTTGGCATTAAGGTCCATAAATAACTCCAACACTTCATCCATAACTTCTTTAATTCTGGCATCTTTTCTATCTATTTTGTTAATAACGACAATAACCTTGTGATTTAATTCTAATGCTTTTTGTAGCACAAATCTAGTCTGAGGCATTGGTCCCTCAAAGGCATCTACCACTAGTAGTACACCATCTACCATCTTCAATACACGCTCAACTTCTCCACCAAAATCTGCGTGCCCAGGAGTATCAATTATATTGATCTTAACCCCTTCGTATGTTACAGCTGTATTTTTGCTAAGAATGGTAATCCCACGCTCTTTCTCTAGCGCATTACTGTCCATTACTCTATCTTCTACTTCTTGGTTTTGCCTAAAAGCACCACCTTGCTTCAACATCTCATTGACAAGACTTGTTTTGCCGTGATCTACGTGAGCAATGATTGCGACATTTCTGATATCCTTCATTTGTTTTACTTCCTTTGTCCTCTTATACAATTAATCTTTCCAAAAAAAATCGATTAATTTTAGCATAATATATATCAAATTGCAACACTAATTTTGATAATTTTAGAAATATATATTTATATATATTCTAACTTATCACACTATGTGTCCCAAAATGAAAAAATTATTTCGTTATTAATCATTGTTGTCGTTATGTGGAGATGATTGATTGTACATACTATCAATCACTATATTCACTATATTTTGCGTTATAATCTTGTTCATATTTCGATGTATTTTGTTTTTTGTGTTTTTCAAACTCACTAGCAAATTCCCTTTTTGTGTCTTTATTTATTGCCGCCATATGCTTATCATATTTTTCTTTGTTTGCTGCAATTCTATTTTCTCGCACATACACCGCTGTGCTAGGATAATTGGCTAAATTAGGTGCATATGCTTGGTGCAAATCCTCTAATATATCGATCAAATCACTTTCTTTGTATCCATTTAGTTGGTCAAACGTATAATTATCTGTTTTCTCTAATATCGACTTAATAATCACTAATTTCTCTATAGAAGTCACATTTTTTTCTTTCTTTTCCTTAAAATTTGCCAAGTCGCTGTCTGCTTCGGCTATTACTCCTAATATAAGATTATCCTTGTAATAATTATTAATAGTTGTATATATCTCGTTCTCAAATTTTTGGGTAAATCCGCTAGAAACTGCTAGCCCCACCGCATTATCTTTGCCATCTACCGCGATATATCCTGCCTTAGCACACAAGGTAAGAAATTTAGTTACCGCTTCACTAATAGGCAAGCCCACAAACTGCTCGCCTATAATTAGGTCATATGCATCTTGATTAACCGGATACACACTATCCACTATGTTATCCGAATTGGTCAAAAATTCCACCTTAGGATTAACCTCTAGTCTGACGTAATGCGAATTAAGCATACGACTTCCGTTGTAAAAAATGACACAAACCCCAGCGATCACAGCAAATAATATAGTTATCCCTATTACAATAAACTGATGAGATTTCTTCAAAACCCATACCCCCTAAGATAATACAACTAAGTATTGACAATAAATATTGAATTATTACAAAAAAAATCTATGTGCAACATTGCTATCTGAAACTAGCATAATATAACACATAGACTAAAATTAAATGTTTTAATATTAAAAAAGTTCTAGGAATTAAAATATAATTTATTATTAAGATAATCAATCATATTTCATCTCTTTATTATTACAAGTTGCGAAACATAGCCACACCTTTGGTCTTTAGACATCTCCACAATAATAATGTTATCACTAAATTAACTAATAAACTAATAACAATATACCACATAGGAGATATTATTAATCGTAATGGGATATATACAGCTGCCATTATGATAACATATATCCATCCCACAAATATTGACAAAATAACCGCCGAACTTTGTTTTACAGGCGTTGTCTCGTTGTTCCATACTAGCAGTGGCACTTTTAGGTTAAGCAACAAACCAAAAATAGCAGACTCGTAAACAAATACAACAGTGACAATAATAATCAATATACTTATCAGCCAACCCAATCCCAAAGCAATAGTCGTACATATAGATGATATCAGTACACAAGGCATAGTAATCGTAATATGCAAGTCAATTTTTGCTCTCAATATCTGCCACTCACTTATAGGCAAAGACTTAAGAATCCATAGATTCTTCCCCTCTAGCGAAATAGATGGTGCAGTAATGTCATTTGCAGCCGCCATCATCATCAATGCAGCCATGCCTAACACTGCCAAAATATCATATCCCTCTGCCGCAAGCACTGTTGATATATTAATTATATCTGCCGACTTGATCAGTAATAATACTGATGCCACAAGCATAAAGAACGAACCCAAGCCACAATTAAGCATATAAACAGCACTACTACCAAATCTTTTTAGCTCTTTGCCAAGTAAAGCACGCCTAACACTCACTCGCTTCGAATCTGTTGTTGATCTTTTTTTATTCTTGCTTCCGGAAGTATTGGTAGCAATTTTTAAGAAATTCCTATTAAGCAACCATAGACTCAAAGTTAACAAAACCGCCACTATAGACACAGAAGTCAATATACTCCATCCATCACCCATAGCCACATTGGCAAATGCAAAAAATGGATATGCCCATACTCGCATTTGTTCTGCTATATTAACGCCATTGGTCAGCATACCTACAATTAATTGCTCTGCGTTAAAATACACATAATAATACGCCGCAACAAATAGTAGGGACAATAAAACTATTACTATACTTTTATATTTCAATCTTGTCGAAATTTTTGCAACTAAAAAGCCCAGTAAGCAGGAAAGCACAAACACAAATAGAGTAATTAATATTAATAACAGCAGCGAAGATAATATACTCACAAAACTAGGCGAACCATAAATATAACACACTATTATCATAGGGATAGATACTATACCCGAATATACTACACCCATCAGATATACTCCCAAGAGCCTGCTAATTAGTATGTACTTAACAGGTATTGGCATTGCCAATAACATATCATTATCTTTAGCCAAAAATAATGTAGAATATGTGTTAAATACACAACCAAAAACTCCCATTAGGATGGCAATTCCACCCACAACCAAGAAGTACATCCAGCCCAAATTCGCATCAAAACACGATTGTCCCATCATCATACATAACATAAAAAATGATGTCGCTAAAAACAAAACAATTACGCCAAATATCACCGCAGATGTAATAATGTCTCGTTTGGTTTTTCTTTTCCCTGTCTTACGATCCACGAAGATCGATTTGCTTATCTCTAACATTTGCTTTCGTAGCAGAGTTTTAAGCATTATCGTCCTCCAGTTCTAGGAACACATCCTCTAGAGTGTCATCGCCCTTAACCTCTTCCATCGTTCCACATTTTACCAGTTTGCCAGACTTAATTATTGCAACCTTATCACATAACTTCTCTGCCACTTCTAACACATGAGTGGAGAAAAAGATTGCACTACCATTGTTACAAGCCTCTCTCATCATTAATTTTAGTTGATGCGAAGCCTTAGGATCTAAGCCTACAAATGGCTCATCCATTATTATCAACTTGGGTTGGTGAATCCATGCCGAAATAATTGCTAACTTCTGTTTCATCCCATGCGAATATGCCGAGATATTCTCACCAAGGTCTTTAATAAGTCCTAATTCATTAGCGTACATATCGATTTTCTCTTTTCGCTCAGCAGTAGACACACCGAACACATCTGCCACAAAATTGAGATATTGTATACCAGTCATAAACTCGTATAGATCGGGGTTGTCGGGGATATATGCCATAATGCTTTTTGCTACCAACGGCTCTTCTATTATAGATTTACCGTCTATCAATATCTCTCCTTTGTCATACTGCAATATCCCAGTAATCGCTTTAAGAGTTGTTGTTTTACCTGCGCCATTGTGCCCTATAAAGCCAAATATTTCCCCCGCTTTAATTGTGAGTGACAAATCGTCTACAGCAACTTTGTCACCAAATTTTTTTGTTAAATTTCTAATCTCTAGCACTTATCTACTCCCATCAAACTATTTAATTATTGTTAGTGCAAAATCTATACATAATAATTTTATATTTTTTTAGAACAATTTATTTACTAACTTCATATGCATAATTTACTAGAATTTTACATTAATTATAATCACAAAATAATCTTTGATGTTATTGCAATACATCAATTACAGCACCTAATTTATAAGATATTACTACTGCAACAAATATTTTAATAGTGAACATTCATTATAAAATAGTATCCATATCAATCTTTTCTAACATAAGATGATTATGGCATATTAACATGCTTGTCTAACCTAATTATATAATTATTAAGAAATTTTTCTCTTTTTGGATAATGTATTTATCAAAATATTTATACCAAGCAATAGCGCAATTGTGCCAATAACTACACCATACATTACACCAATTCCAATTTTATTGTCAAAAAAGTATATGTTGCAGTCAATACTATCTTTTATTTTCTCTACTACATCTACAGGAAATCCCTCTATCGTCATTTGCCTTAACACACCAGCCAACGAATGATTACGAATCAATGATGTACCATAAGTTCCGGGCAAGAACATTAATACTCGCTGCAACCCAATACCGAATTGAGAAATTGGCATATACGCTCCGCATACAAATCCATATCCTGCGCTAATCACAGTGCCAACAGCAGAAAGTTGTCCTTGAGACTTCAGAAAATAATTGATAATAGACGACAAAGCAGTACCAAACATTGTAAGGATTGTTACATCTAACAGTATCAATATTACATCTATCACATTATAGAACCAACCAGTTATAGCAATATATACTAACCCTATTAGTACTGCACTGTATGTAATTATTAATGTAGTAATAAGTGTTGCCAAGAAATATGAAATAGATAATGTTGACTTTTTGACCGGAGTAATCGCAAAATCTCTACTAACGCCGGTCACCTTGTCACTAACCATTAAGAAATTAGAACAAAATGCAACTGTAATACACGATACTGCCAACAATGATGAAATTAGTTGGCCACTAACCGTTCCATTAATTAATGCGTCGGATACAATCAATCCATCAGGCATACTAGCAGCAAAAGAATCTCTATATACTTTCCCTAAAAACGTTGCATATAGCACCAACAATATTATTGGTGTGATTAGAGATGTAAAGAACATTCCTTTGTCTTTGAAAAACAACTTAATATTTCGTTTGGTCATAGATAGCAATGTATTCATAACTAATTTTGACCTCCTAATTTTTTTCCTGTTACCGCCAAGAACACATCATCCATTGTGCCTTTGACTAATTCAAAATCTTCAAACAGATCTGGATGCTTTAATATTAAATCTCTTGCCTCTGCAGTATTCTTAACTTGTATCCTTATACCCTCTCCCAAGACTTCGTAAGGCAACTGCAACTTAGCTATTTCATCCTCTGATGCTCCGTATATAGTGACAAAGTCTCCTGTGTATTTTGTTTTTAACTTAATAGGCTTGCCCTCGGCCGCAATTTTACCACTATCTAATATTATTATATAATCGGCATCTACTGCTTCTTCCATATAATGTGTAGTTAAGAACACTGTCATTTCATCTTTCTTTCGCAAATTCTCTATCACTTGCCACAGATTGCGTCTAGTCTGAGGATCTAGGCCAGTGGTAGGCTCGTCTAATATCAAAATCTTAGGCTTGTGTATCAAGGCCCTTGCAACATCTATTCTTCTACGCTGACCACCAGATAATTTACCTACTGCTTGTGATAATAATGTATCAAAATCTAACAATTGGGATAGTTCATTAATTCTGTTATTTGCTGCATCTCCAGTAATTCCGTATAGACTGGCACGGCAAAGCAAATTGTCCTTTACACTAAGTTTGCTATCTAGAACAGAATTTTGAAATACGACTCCAATCTCTCTGGATATAATTTTAGCATCTTTATCAATATCTTTGCCGTCTATAACAACTTTGCCACTGTCCTTATCTAATACACCGCACATAATATTGATAGCAGTACTCTTTCCTGCACCATTAACACCAAGAAAAGCAAATAAATCACCTTTCTTCACCTTTAGTGAAAGGTTGTCTACGGCCTTATGTTTGCCATAAAATTTTACCAAATTATCAATTTGAATTATGTTTTCCATTGCACCCTCCATTCCATTTTCTATATAATCGCACTATTTATAGAACAACAACAATCAGTTATTAAAGTTACTAGATTTTATTGATTTATAATATATTTTTTTGAAATTTTGCTATATTATTAATACATATAAGTATAACACATAATGCTAATTTTACCTAATATTCTAACGCAATAAACACTTAACAATGTATTTTGTCTTAATTAATGCAAATTTCTTTCATTTCATCTTGGCATTACAATTAATATTTATTTCATAATCTTTTTATTATATTTTCTCAAAATTTGTTGTTGTTCAATTCATTAATTAGATATATTCTTTTTAGCAGCTTCTTACAAGACAACCAGATTGTTTTTTTGTTTTTGATAATACACAACATTTAATTTAATTGATATTATTTCTTATATCTATACTAAGAAAAATGTTGGCGGTTAGCCAACATTTTTTTAATTATTATTACATATTTCGATCAGGTAGTTTACTAACCTTTTCTTGTAAAATTTCATTACAAATCCTATCACTTTCTTCCATAGGAGTTCTAAAGTATTTAATATTTGCCACTTCTACCAAGTCTTCAAATGACAAATTATCTGCCTTGTGATAACCTAGATGAAAAGTCTCTAAGTCTATATCACTAAGTTTGTCTCTATCGTAACCATTAATGTCAAATTGTTCTTTTTCTACATCTAATTCAGTAGACCTTAATGCTTTGATAAAGTTATCAACATTTTGTGGAATATACACTAATTTGCCATCTCCAGCCTTACTATTATTTACACTGCCATCTTTTGCCATAACTAGCCTCATAATCTCAACAGGAAGAGGCTTATCGTGATATACAAACTCAATATCAAACTGATATCGTGAATTGGCATATTTATCATCATTTTTTTTATAATTGTCGTCGTTGTTAACTATTTTGTTGTTATATACCCTAATTTCTGAAAATTTATTTTGCATAGTAGTTTTCTCCTTTTTTAATATAATTTGGTGCATAATTTTATTATGCTTATTGTATCATATAGTTTTGTCAATTGCAATACCTATATTTATATTAAAATTAATATATTTCTCTGCTCATACCATTAATAATTTATTGTTATTTTTTTGTTATATTTGAGCATAACAAAAAAAGCAGATTACACAATCTGCTATAAATTTTTAACAAAATAACCACACCCCCAGCTTGATAATACACTTAACACGTTTGATAAGATATCAGTTGAGTTAAAGTATCTAACAAGCGATGTTTACATAAAAGCAAGAGTACAAGGTTTGCCCTGTTGTTGGTGCAGATGACAAGATTTGAACTTGCACGAAGTACACCTTCACTAGAACCTGAATCTAGCGCGTCTACCATTCCGCCACATCTGCATACCTATGACTTATTAAGTATATCACACATTTCGTCCAAAATGCTATTAAATTATAGCGTTAAGTACAAAATATTACAAAGTTTTTACAGAATTACAACAAAAAAAACATCTACTGATATTTTGTAGCCTACACAGTGTCGGCGAACACTACATATATATTTTTTCTCGTGCAATAACCACAAAATTGTTAGATGTTTTCATTGGATTAGACAATCCTCAAAAATGGAATGTTATTGCAACTGTATTTTTGCGATAACATAGATATTATAACATTATTAATTGCAATGTGCCATTATTTACAATGTCTTATTTTGTCGAATTATTTGTTAATTTGTCGTTTAACTCATTATATACTTTGATGGTACCTATATCATAGCACTCACCTTGGAACAAATATGCATATACTGGCTTCTTATGGCATAACCAACTAGGGAAATTGCCAGGTGCATCTTTAGAGTTGCCTTCCGCCAAATATTGTTTAATCATTTTTATAGTATCTTTGGTATAGATATATATTGCCCAAATACCAACATTAGATAATGCGACGCCTGGTTTCTCTACCATATCCTTTACTCTGCCATCTTTATCAAGTATTGCAACGCCAAAATTATGCGCCAAATAATCCAAGTCATCAAATTCACAACCTAATATACAATCAGAGTGTTTTTGCTTAAAGAAGTTATAATAATCGGATAACTGAAATGTAAAATAATTGTCACTGGCTAAAACCATAACATCATCATCTATTTTGCATTGATCTATCGAAAACTGAATGTCTCCAATAGCACCCAACCTATTATCATTGCTAGTTGTTCCATCATCCAATACGGTTAATTTAATTCTGCCTTGATATTGATTAGCCCAATCTACAAAATGCTTGTAGAATTTGTGATTACTAACCAAAATCGCCTCATCAATCTCTTGAATTTTTTCTAATTTTTCAAAAGCATAGTCTATAATTGTCTTTCCATTAAGCTGCAATAGCCCCTTTGGCATATTCTCTGTCAATGGATATAATCTGGTAGCATAGCCCGCAACCAACATAATTGCCTTCATATATTTCTCTCCTTACATATGGTCTAAAATTGTAACACACAGCTGCATTATCTACAAAACAAATATAACTAGAAAAAATAAAAAGATGTATATATAAAATACATATTATAATCTATGTGATGTAGATTTGCTCACTTTGTTCGCATCTCTGGTCGCTTTCGCAACCTACCGCAATTGCTTGCGGCATCCTGATTGAATTAACATCAGTTATATACAAGCGATCCCTTAGGATACGTTTGTCTCTAACTTCCGATATTATCCATATCATCACATTATCTAAGACATACCGTAAAATGCAATAAAATTAACTTGACTGCTATAATATAATGTGATACAATTATCGAAGATTTGATTTAACAGCCTTTCCATTATAGAAAGGAATAATAAAGCATCACATCTATTAATTATAATTTAGTAAAAACATTACCAATATGGAGAGGTGTCAGAGTGGTCGATCGTGCAGTCTTGGAACGGCTGTGTACAGCAATGTACCGCAGGTTCAAATCCTGTCCTCTCCGCCAATCAAAACCTAAATCAATAATCTCGGTTTAGGTTTGTTTTTTATTGTTTTTTTATTAAGATTTTGTTATAATAACATTATGAAAAAGTTTATAAATTTTTTACATTGGTCTTCTATATTATTATTTTTATTTAGTGTAATCTTTATAATTTTAAAAGCATTCTCACAAAATAATGTTTTACTTTTGATTGCTGGAATTCTTATATTAACAGCTTTCTTGTTCTCATTAGTTCACTGTATTTTTTCGTTGATTTTTAAAATTAAACTTACATTATATGCAAAATACTTGCTTTTCTCTTTATTTAGTTTTAGCATTATAACAATATCAGTTTTAACAAGTATTAAATTTTTACAATACATTGCAATAATTCCACTAATACCAGGATATTTAATTGGCTTTTATTTAGAACACGAAGAAGAAATAAAACAAAAAATGAAAGATAAAAATAAGGATACAGACAACAAATAAAAGTGTCGGTTTATGCCGTGAAAGGTTCTTGACATGAGAAGAAATGGTATAGGCTTTTATGCCTTGAGCAAGAGAAGATAATTGCTTGCAATTTTTTATCGCTACCCGCATGCCCTAGAATTACCATTTCGAGGAGGTTTATGTCAAGAATACCATGGAATAAATAGCCACAATTATATGTAAACTTTTATTTCAAAATCAATCATATTCTATTGTTCTTTGTTTTGAATGTGTTGTGGTAGTTTTGAATTTAATGAAAATGTAAAAAAACCTAATTTTTATCAAGACTTGTTTTTATTGGGCTATTAAAAGTTATCTCTATTTTGTCTTCAAAAACTATTATTTCTTGAATAAGATAATCTATTAAGAGTTTGGGTTACAGTTGCAATGCTTGAATATATTATTCTTTAATATCTTCTTTTGAAAGTTTAAGTATAGTTTTAGATTTTTCAATCAGTATTTGTCTTTCTAATTCTTCAATTTGATTTTCAAGGCCTTTCATTCGTTTGTTTGTTGTATTATTGACAACTCCTTGCTCAACTGCAGACAAAAATGACTGTGATGGCAAACTCATAGCCACAAAATCTAAAACAATATTTCGTTCCATTGACTTATATGAAAATTTTGCTACGAAAAGGCAACAAAAGGCAAAAGGGATATAATGCCAAAGTTAAAAATTTTTACATTTTTCAATTTTTATTAAATTTTGCCAGACATTTATAATTTTTTATGTTATAATACTCGTATCAAGGAGAAAATTATGATTAAATTAGCAACAACCTTTACAGGTATAGGTGCAATAGAACACGCTTTTGATAGACTCAATATTGATCACGAAATTGTTTTTGCTTGTGATATAAATGACTTTGTAAAAAAATCATATTTTGCAAATTATGATATAAGTGAAGACCGTTGGTATAAAGATGTTTATGATATACCTGGCGAAAAATATAAAAATAAAGTAGATTTTTTAATGGGTGGAAGTCCTTGCCAGTCATTTTCCAGTGTCGGCAAAAGAAAAGGTTTAGAAGATGATAGAGGTAATTTAATATTCGCCTATATAAATTTGATTAAGCAGATACAACCTAAAATTTTCATGTTTGAAAATGTGAAAGGCTTGCTGACTCATAATAATGGTGAAACATTTAAGCATGTCCTTAAAGAATTCGAATCTACTGGTTATAAAATATATTATAAGGTCTTAAACGCAAAAGACTATGGTATTCCTCAACATCGAGAAAGATTATATTTGTTAGGGTTTAAAGATAAAAAAGCAAAATTTGAGTTCCCTAAACCTATAGAATTAAAATATAAAGTTAAGGACTTTTTGGTTGATAAAGCCGATCCTAAATACTATCTCGGTGAAAAGGGTGTGAACTTTGTTAAAAATAGGACAAGCCATAATTACAAGGTGCAAATCAATGGAGATGTTGCACTTTGTCAAAAAGCAAATCAACAATTTAACTGGCATGGTGATTTTATTCAAGAACAAGGGGCTCCTGTTGATGATAAGTATTTTTTGTCAGAAGCAGTTAAAAATTATGTTTTGAAATCAGGGACAAAAGGATTTTATTCTAAACCACAAACCGACTTAGATATTGCCAGACCACTTTTATGTACAATGGGAAGCATGCATAGAGCCGGCGTTGATAATTACTTTACATATGGAGAAAGGATTAGGAAACTAACACCAAGAGAGTGTTTGAGGCTAATGGGGTTCTCTGATGATTTTAAAATAGTCGTTAGCGATACTCAAGCATATAAGCAAGCCGGAAATAGTATAGTAGTCAATGTTCTAATGGCAATTTTGAAAAATATTTATGAGGTCTAATATGAAAAAAAACAAATTAAATATTTTAGATGCACTTGAGATAAATTATGTCGACTCTTGTTGTAGAGAAGAATTTAAACTTGACACTAGTGGCGAACGAAGACCTGGAAAAGGCAAAGGCTCTGGTGAAAAAAGATTGTTCATAAAGGGACTTAAAGATCCCTCTCTTTATGATGATTTCTTCCAATTTGACAAAGTAAAATATTTCTTTTTTAAAAAATCTGACTTGTTAAACTATATGAAAGAAATAAAAGACGAGTACTTTAATCCTTCTCAGGAATATCAAAATAATATTTCTACTTACTATGCAGATAATTTAAACTATGTAAATGGATTAAAAAATGAATATGTTAGACTTAAGTTTAATAGAACCCATGATAATCAAAATAGATATTACTTGGTTTTAGAAGGAAATAAATCTCATAAAAACATTAATCGAATAGCTTATTCATATATTTTGAACATTTGTTTACCAAGAGTAACTAAAATAAATTTTGTTAAGTTAATGAATGAAGATAATGGTGATTTGTTTATTTACTTAAAACCTACATATTTCGCAAAGTTAGATAAGGTAGATGAAATTTCGTTGACTGATGTTGCCCCTAAAAAATCGAGCGACAAAGAGAAAACAAGAAAAGATCAAACAAAATATAGATTTGAACTATTACAAAAAATGCCTGCTTGCGTGGTAACAGGCGTAGCTGATGATAGACTGTTGGTAGCATGCCATATTAAACCTTATTCAATATGTGATGAAACTGAAGAATTCGATGTTAATAATGGTGTAATAATGACACCAACATTTCACTATATGTTCGATATTGGATTTATTTCATTCAAAGATAATGGCGAACTAATGGTGTCAGACTTTTTATCAAATTTAAATAAAAGCCGCTTGAATATAAAAAATGGTCAAGTATGCCCTATCAACTTAAAAAGTTCTAAATACTTAGATTATCATAGAAAGAATATTTTCAGTAGAGTTCTTATTGATGAAAACGAGTTAATAGACTAAATTCGATTTAGGTTACACTTGCTCCGCCAAGAGAGAGTAATACGGAACATTTAGAAATAAATGTTGCGTATTTTTTTGTAAGGTTGCTTTGGGATTGATATAAAATATGATAAACTTGAGAAATAAAGGAGAAATTATGTTAGGGGCAATTATAGGCGATCTTGCAGGTTCTATTTATGAATTTGGACAAATTAAAAAGGTAACACCAATTAAAGTAAATAATATTATAGAAGAAGATTCATTTATTAGTGATGATACAATTCTGACTATTGCTATTGCCGATGCAATACTTAATAACGCAAGTTACGAAGAAAAAATAAAAGAATATGCCATTAAATATGGAGATTTGTTGCCACAAAATATCCCATACTTCAAGACAATATTTTCACCAGATTTTACTAAATGGGTGAATAGTGATATTCAAGGTGAAAGTTGTGGTAATGGTGCAATGATGCGAATTTCTCCTGTGGGATATCTTTTTGATAACGAGGAAGATGTCTTAAGGAACGCATATCTAGCGACAATCCCTTCACACAATTCAATTGAAGCGATAAATGGGGCACAATTAGTATCTCTTATTATTCTTTATGCTAGGCAAGGTTTATCCAAAGAAGATATTATAACAAAATTAGACTTAAAGATAAAAAAGCCTAAAATTGAGAAATTTAATTATAATTGTGCAGATACAATTGATGTGTGTTTGTATTCTTTATTTCAAGCGAATACATTTGTAGACAGTATAAAGCGTGCTATATCTTTTGGAGGAGATACAGACACAAACGCTTGTATTGTGGGCAGTATGGCCGAGGCAATGTATGGAATAAATGAAGAATTAAAATTAAAAGCATTATCTAAACTACCAAGCGAATTCGTAGAAATATTAAATAAGAGTTATGAAAGAGTTAATAATCCGTATAACCCATCTACCACTCTAGAAAAATAAAAATATTTATAAATAACTATTTTTCGTGACTATAAAGAGATAATTAATAATTACACGTCAACTATTGCAATTAAAATTTTTAGCAAAAAATGATACAACTTAGATTAATTATTTAATAAGCTTCTAATAATAATCAACAAGATAATGACAACGTATAGGCGTATTTGCTATACCCTTTACTTAAATCACCTATACAATTCTAATAAAAAAATTAAAAATTGATTTTTATATTTTTTATTAATTTCTTAAATATTTTTATTATAGTTCAAGTATTGAGTAAAAATTATTATATGGTTAAAAATGTGGATTTAGTACAAAAAAAATAACTAGCAGAAATAGTTTAATAGAATTATCACGCTTTTTATTATCATTGTGGGTTCTTATATTTCACGATATGTTTTTTGTTGCAAGTGGCACTATTTATAAAGTGGGATTTACAGGTGGGAAATTAGCAGTAGATTGCTTTTTTGTACTTAGCGGTTTCTTCTTAATAAATAGTTTTAGAAAATATAACAAAAATAGCTGCTTGAATAATTTTGCTTGCTTTGCAAAAAAGAGAATAATGAACATGGGTAGTGCGTTGATAGTTGGTCTATTATTCTCTACATTATATTTCATACTATTTCCTAGCACAGATATTGGTAGTAATTATATATTTGGATATTTATGGTATGTTCCACTTATGTTTATCGGATTTGTCTATGTATATATATTCTTTAAGAACATTAACAATAACAAAGTATTTATACTTGTTATGATAACCACATCTATTACTTGCTATTTATGTTATTTTATGTTCGGAGAACTAAGAATATTTAGTCCATTTGCAGGGATATGTCTTGGTGTTGCAATATCTTACATACCTATTTCTACTAGTTTAGCAAAGAATCAAAAATTATCAATATTACTATCTGTAATACTATTTCTGTTATGCTTTGCTTTGGCTTATATACCCAACAAGTACAATTTGATCAATCTACTAATAATAGCCATCTATGCTACATTTTTGTATTGCTGTCAACATTTTAACTTTTACTCAACAATTTTGAATTATTTAGGAAAAATCAGTTTTGGCTTATATGCTTTACAAACCATTCCTAGAGTATTGAGAGATGTTAACATACTACACGACAACCTTGCTATATTTACAATAATATTGTGCTCCGCTATTATTTGCAATGCTATTGATGCCTTAATCAACAAGTCACAAACTAAAAAATATAATAATTGACCAAAATAAACACATAAAATAACGCTAATATCGTCTTAGAACAATAATTATTGTGTCTAATAATCTAATAGCATCTGCAGCGACTATCCCAAATATGATTTATTAAAACTATTTGGTAACAAATCCGAAAGTGAGTATGTTTTGTACTCATATTTTTTCTTACCTTTCGCCACAATGATTAATGTGTTTTTATCAAAAAATTCAGTCATAACCTGTCTACACACACCACACGGAGATGCATAATTAGTTCGATCACCAGCCACTACAGCTATGGCCTTAAAATGTTTATCTCCATTGCTGATTGCTGCAAAAATTGCACTTCGTTCGGCACAGTTAGATGGTGAATAGGCCGAATTCTCAATGTTGGTCCCTAGATACACTTTATTGTCTTTTGTCAATACTGCTGCGCCTACCTTGTACTTGCTATATGGACTATAACTATTGCTCTGTGCTTTTACAGCACATTCTATCAAATCCAATATTTCTTTCTCTTCCATATTTACCTCATTTACTTTTATCTTTTTATTTTATTCTACTACTAATTATTTGTAATCAAAAATGTGTGTATTGTGTTATATATCAATTCGATAATTTTTTATAATTATTATATTTAATAATATTGCATATCGATAGATCGATAATATTTAACATATTACAATTAGATTATTTTTAACACATTAGATTATTTTTAATAGATATTACCATTTATTATACACTTTTTCAGCAAAACCAAGCAGATTGTTTATAACCAATTCCGTTCCGTCGTCCAATATCGCCTTGCCACTAAATCGCCCAAACACTTGATTCTGTTTGCTGCAAATTATACCTATATCAGCATTTGCATGACGATTGATTATAGGCACAAAATCCATTTCAAATCGACCATCAGAAGAAGTAAACGTCCACGGCGACATAAAATCATCTTTGTTATTGATTTGAGGAATAATAAATACTACTTGGTCTAATTTATGTGCTTTGCCTGCATAAAACAACATATTCTCTGTTGCTGCTGATGTATCGCCAAAGCCATATCCTATATTAAAGCCAAACTCTTTACCAGCGACCTTGCCCATAGCAGCTCCCCAGTACCAAGTATTGCGATAAGTCCATACACCTCTGCCCCAATCAAGTAACCCTCTTGCATTATCTAGTTGCACCTCTTTGGCGCCAACCTTAAAATTGCCTTTGGCGGCAAATCCAATAATCTTCTGATTGTAATAGAAATGCTTTGGCTTGTTAAATGGAGTGGCAATAACCATACTATCTGCTGGCTCGTTGCTAAGAGTAAAATTAACATCCAAATCATCTTTTCTACTAAAGTTCTTCATCCAAAATCTTAATTTTCTACCACCATTAGTGTGACAAAAATCAATTCTTACTTTCTTAGAACAATAATGAATATCACCAACAGCAGATGACTTAGGCAAACGAAATTTCCCCATCGGAAAGAAAGTCATTATGCTCTTGGTTCGCTCACCTGGTTTGTCAAAATCTATTACGCTAGCAGACAACATCCCCATATAACCATTATCGGCAATTGTAAGTGCCACAGCATAATTGTCATTATATATTAAATAATAATCCCACTCCTTAATTCTAGATGCTCGTTTCTTAATATCCGCCCTGTCATATTCTTTAATCAGTGAGGTACTATAACCACACTCTGCCAAATTGCCATCGCTATTCAGCAATTTACCCTTATTTTCAATTCTATTTTGCATACTCTTTTCTCCTTGCATATATAATACAACAATTATTATATTTTTCCAAAAGTTATTAATGTCAAATTAATTTTGCATATTGGCAATATCATATTAGACAAATATAATTGCTAGTATTAAAATCTTAGTTTGTGTTGATTTACTTATTGCGCGCAACTCTGTACCCTATTACATAATCAGCCAATACTTAAGGCATACTGATTGAATTAACATCAGTTATCTACAAGCCGCCCTTTTGTGTACGCTTGTATATAACTTCTGATAATGTTGTATATATTAGATGCGTATTAACGAATTAATAATTAATAACATATTATGATTAAGAGACCACCAATTAAGTATTTGTAAATTATGATATAAGTATAAGATAGTATCCTAAATAACAATATTAAGCATAAAATGGAGGCATTTAATGGCTTGTAATTTCAACAGAAATTGTAATAATACATGTATACCAAATTGTTGTCGACAACCTAGAATAAACGTTATCAATAATAGTATTATTGGCCCAACCGGCCCTACTGGTGCAACTGGCCCTACTGGTGAATCTATAACATTAACTATTGGTACCGTAACAACTGGCGCCCCTGGTACACAAGCAGATGCAAGTATTACCGGCGAAGCACCTAATTATATTCTTAATCTAACAATTCCACAAGGACCAACTGGTTTAGGTGGATAGAATGTAGTAAGAGTGGCTTAAATCAAACGCCACTCTTTATATTTATATATGCTTATATATGCAATTACAAAATTAAATAGAAATAAATTATTGTACCACACTAACTTTCTACATTAATTTATCAATATAATTCTTTATAAACAAAAAATTTGAAATATAAAATAAACTAATTAAATCAAAATGTCTTTATCAAAAAAAGGATAGGTTACAAAAATGAGTTCTATAAGCTTGTGTATGATAGTCAAAAATGAGGAGAAACAATTAGCAAGATGCCTTAATTCAGTAAAAGCCTTAGTAGATGAAATAATTATTGTCGACACTGGCAGCAGCGATAATACAGTAGAAATAGCAAAAAAATTTACAAACAAAATATATCATTTTGAATGGATTAATGATTTTGCTGCTGCCCGAAATTACTCTTTTGGCTTAGCATCATCTGACTATATAATGTGGTTAGACGCCGATGAAGTTATAACCAGAAATAATGTGAATAAATTGCTAAAACTAAAATCAAATTTGACATCTGACACATATATGCTACAAAATCATATTTCATTTGATGAAAACAATAAACCAACATATGTATACTATAGAGAGCGAATATTGCGTAATTGCAACAATGCCAAGTGGGAGGGATGTATACATGAATGTATCGCACCATTTGGCGTAGTTACTAGAATGCCCATATCAATAGAACATCGGCCTATTAGCGTCAAGGACAATAATAGAAACATTAAAATATTTCAGCTTATTATGAAAAGTCGCAGTCTTACACCAAGGGAGCAATATTACTATGGACGAGAATTGTTCGATCATCATAGATATCGCAAAGCCGCCACAGAATTATCCAAATTTCTTAAGAAAGGCGATGGATGGATCGAAAACAATATTGATGCATGCTATATTATGGCTATTTGCTATATGCAACTTAAATTGTATGCCAAAGCATTTAATATACTGACATATTCATTTCGCTACGATACTCCTAGAGCCAACATATGTTGTCTTATAGGTGATTACTTTCTATTACAAAAAGAATATCATTTGTCAATATACTGGTATAAATTGTCAATATCTTGCCAAGATGTGACAAACAGGGGTGGATTCGTGGCGAAAGACTATTATAGCTATTATCCGTATCTACAGTTATGTGTAGCATATTACAATATAGGGGACATCTCAAATGCTAAACACTACAACGAATTAGCAGCAAAGGTTAGAGAAAGTGATGTGGTTAAACATAACAGAGAATTTTTTAATAAAATGTTTGATAAAAATAAGTAGCAAAATTATTGCTACTTATTATTTTACTATATTCATGTCAATCAAGATATTCCAATTTTTTGTTATAAAATGATTCATAAATTTCTTTATTAAACTTCTCATTTTCATTCTTAAGGTATTCTATATTTTCTTTGGGTGTTAAATTATTTTCGGGATAAATCGGCTTGCCTATATGTACTATTATTTTCTTGCGATATGTCCCGTCCTTTCTCTTCTTAATGTCCTTGAAAGTAAAAAACATTGGCAAAACAGGTACATTATATTTTACAGCAAAATGATATGCTCCAGATAACAATGGTCTAGGTTTTTCATAACAGTACCATAGCGAACCCTCTGGGCAAAATGAAATCAAGTATTTATGTTGCAAATAGTATCCTATTGCTCTATGAAAATTTTTAGTACATATTGGATTAGAAGACATTGGCATTGCCACAGCCGATCTTATAATATTGCCACCAACACCCCTAAAATTATTAAATTCTCCCATCGTAATTTTTAATTTTCTACTACGAGTAATATATCTAATTAGAGCACAATCTATATGATGGATATGATTAGTTGTTACCAAAGCACCAGTATCTTTAATTAACTTCAGATTCTCTTTGCCTATAATTTTTAGTTTATAATGTGCAGCAAAGATATGACTGCCTAATTTGAAAATTGAGCCAGTTATCGCAGTGCTAAATTTTTTACCGAAACTCCTTCTATAATAATCATAATTTGGTGTTAATGGTTTGAAATTAGTATTATGAGGAACAACGTGATAATGAAAATCTCGCTCTCGTTCCTTTTCTTCCATTAGCTTAATAATCTCAATTCTATTCATCTATTTGTATCCTTTCTACCTGATCCCAACTAACTTTGTAGTTATTACGTAACACCTGAAAGAAGATAAAAACATACTCAAATGTGTAGAATGGTCCCACAAATATTACTTTTAATTTTTCCCACAGAGTCATTTTGTTAGTCTTTCTGTCTTCCATTACAGTAATGAAATTAAATAATACTATCATTGCATATATTATTCCAAACATCAACATTGCAAATCTCAATGCTTCTATGCCCATCGATGATCGCATTATAGCAAATACTACAGCACAACCCAGATAAACTAACAATGCCGCCGCTGATGCACCAATCATAATATATATTGGAAAAAGATCATATAAATAAAACAAGTTTTCCTTGGCAATTTTGCCTTCTCTAAATGTTTTATTTAATAATTGTTTTCTATATTTTTTATTGTTGTCAAAATATCCTTTAAGCCATCTATATCTTCGCTTATTATATTCTTTATGAACAACTGGTTCTTCAGAATATATTAGTGCGTGCTCATAATACAATTCTTTATAACCATTAAGCATTGCATGAATCCCAACTTCAATATCTTCGCACAAAGACTTAAATGGAAAACTCTTGTATTTGTCTATAAATCTTTTGCTAAGTAATAATCCTTGACCACATATTGCCAAGTTATAACCTTTGGCACTCTTAAACTTGTTACCCATAGTATCTACAGATGTATATGTGAGTGCACTCAGATTCGCAATAATTGTACGATTCTTTTTGTTGTTTGATTCCCAATTTTTAATAAGTTTTTTACCTATTATAACATCTGCTTCTGTAACTAAAGCATTGTTCATTTCCTCTATAAAAGATGGATGTAATACACAATCGGCATCTATTATAATGTATGCGTCATATACTGCACCTTTGGTTGCTAATATGTGCTTAACCAAAGCATCTAAGGCATCTGCTTTGCACTTTTGGTTTCTTTCTACAATAACATCAGCATCAGTTAACATATTATGCGCTATATTAATAGTCTCATCATTATCATCTGCAACAACAATAAATATATCAAATAATTCCTTATCGTAGGTCTGATTATTAATACTTTCTAATAATTTCCCTATGCACATACTTTCATTCCTAGCAGGAATTAATAAGGCAATTTTAGATTTGTTTGGGTTGTGCAACTTTGGTGTTTTCTTAAACCCATAAATCCAGCAAATAATCTTGGGTATAAAAGTTATTAATGCAAGTCCCATTATAGATAAATATACAACAAATATAATTTGTAAAAAATTCATTTTTCCTCTTTATTAATGTCTAATTATGTAAGTTTTTGTCACTTATAATATCTTTATAATAACCTATAATTACAAAATTAGCAATTTATTAAACTAAATAAAATAATCTTACAATTATTATTTAATTAATTTTACTTAGTAAAAATGTCAAATTATATATTAATTATATCCTTATTTACAAATAACACACCTGCTATAATATAACATAATAAGCAAGTCTTAATAATTAAATATTTTGATTGAATTTAATATGTATTCTGCAACCTTTAATCCGTCTTGGGCACTACTCATAATACCTCCCGCATAGCCTGCGCCCTCACCCACGGCATATAATCCTGTAATGTTGGTAGACATCTTAGAATTTCTAATAATCCTAACAGGGCAACTAGATTTGGACTCTATAGCTGTCAAAATATTAGTTGGGTTAGCAAAACCTTTAATTTTTTTGTCCATTCTTGGCAGTGCTTGCCTAAGAGAATCAGTCACAAAATCAGGCAAACATGCAGAAATATCTGTATAATGAACCTTGGGCTTGTAAGATGGGATAATACAACTGCCGTTTGATGTCGAAA
>CAMEKS010000007.1 GCA_945921465.1 uncultured Clostridia bacterium
TCTGTTAACTTTGATGCAAAGACACAGACAGAGCAAGATCTAAATATATATGCACACAATTACACATCTAGTGCTAATCGTACTACGCAACTATTTGGTACTTATGTAACTTCATCTAATGGTACTAGAAGTTATAAGGATGTGGTGGCAATAGGTGGTATTGCTGGATACAACCAAGGTGCTATCATAGATAGTTACAACAAGGTAGATGTTACCAATAACACAACCAATGGTGCTGCGTTAATTGCTGGAGGTATAATTGGTTATGCAGACCAGGGCACATATATTGGCTACACCTATACTACTGCCAATGTAATTGCTAAGCAAATTATTGGTGGATTAATCGGTTACTATCGATTAATAGAGTTAAATAAGGCTATCAATAATGACATTACAATAGAACATTGTATTGCACTTAACCAATGGGATGGTCAGGTAGAGGCTATAATCAAGAACAACCTAAAGGGAGTATTTGGCAATGACCCAGTCGTAGTGCGTATGCCAGAACTTGGCAACCAAATGATGACCGATATTTATAAAACTGAGACATTAGAGAATACTTATAAATATGTATTAAATGTAACCAATAATGTGGCATATAATGTAGCAGTTGGTTCTCTGATAGGTACTATTGGTGGCAACAAGAGTATTACTAATAATGTAGATTATTTCACTGGCAGCTTCTTTACTAATAATAAATTGGCATTTGACAATATTTCTGCTATTAGTACTACATATGCTACATTCTACAAGACTGGCGAAGCAGGGAATGAGGCTAATTATTACGACAAATATCACAACCTTGCTGGCGCAGATGTATATTCTAGTGGTGTTACTAAGTGGGATCTAGGCTCAATTGTTAAGACTGCGATATCCGTAGAAGAAGCGACATATGTCTTGATTGATGACAAAGAAGAAATGCTTCTAGAAGGTAGCGGATATGAAGATACCAACATTATAACTAAGGTAGAATACGAAGCAAACATTAGCAAGTTTAAGGAAGGATATAAATCATTGTCTGATATGCTTGCTAATAATAAGTTAGTAATCATATCTCCTGCAGATGGCTACAGTCCAACTGAAGTATATTGCGATTACAAGTTTGATCGAATGTTTGAGAAAACTCAACAATTGCAGTTGCAGACAATTATTGGCTATTTCAATAACTTGGAAGAAATTAATAATGGCCAAAATAGCCAAGAGATTATAGACAAGAACAATTCGGTTAACTTGTTTGATAATGAGTATAACCAATATCAATACAAAGAGAATGGAGATAGAGATTATTCTAAAGAAGTAATTAATATTGATGCTCGATTGGTGGATAGTAGCGAGGTATGGAAGATTCAACGCAACGGGTTCTTGCCAGAATATATTCGTGGCAATTATGAGCGAATAGTAATTGTCGATAGCACCGAAGACTTGATTTCTATGCTAAGCGACAGCGGAACTAACAAGATTTATCATATTTACAAGAATGATAAGAATTTAGCTGACATTAATTACAATATATATATTAATAACGAAAATTACACCTATAATTATGCTATGTTCAATAGCGTATTTAAGGGACAAATGATTGGTTATTATTATGACAATAATGGTAGCGATAAGCAATCGGATAACAAAGATAATCGTCCTACTATCAATATATATACTGGCAACTCTAAGGGCTTATATTCTCTAATAAGTAGACTAGATAGTGCATTGATAGATGGCGTTAACTTCCAGTTCTATATTCAGTATAATGAAGAATATATCAATGTACACGGCAATAGCGCAGGAGCATTTGGCTTACTTACTCCTACTATGATATCTACCGATATACACAATGTAGATATATCCATATCTTCAACTTCTAATATCGTAAATCAAAACAAATTGACTCTTGTAGACGATGTGTCAGAAGAAGGACTATATAATGTCAAGAACTTTGGCCTATTTGCAGGCTCGTCTATTAATGGAACAATTAATAATGTAAATGTTGATATAAATACCGATTTGCATATCACTACGGGTATATCTAATACAATTGGCGGATTTGTTGGATATGTGTCTGGTAATATCGTAAAAGATCTACATATCAATAATAATTCAAATGGTAAAATGTCTATAGAAATAGACAATCGTAGGGCAGGTACTGGCGAATACTTGTATGTATCTACAGCAATGCCTAAGAACTATTACAACTCAATAACTAATATTTCTAGTACTTTGCCTATCGCGGTAGGATACTATGTAGACAATGAGATAGAGCTAAGCAGTTATGGTATCAATTTCGATATTTATGTAGGTGGATTATTTGCCAATACAATTGCAGGTAATATCAATACTGCATCATATGTGGCTAATGTTGATATCAACCTGTATAGAACAAGTTCGTCATTATCTTATTATTATCTATACCTTGGTGCAATCTCTGGCAAAACAGCTGAATGCAGTATGACTGACTTGACCACATCAGGTAATATAGCTAACAAAGTTAATTTTAATAAATATAATATTACAGCACAATATATCAATGCATATATAGGTGGATTAATTGGTTACAATGGCTCTAATTCTCCTATTAATGGTAGCACCAATAAGATTTATAGCACTATTACTATCAAGCCACTAGGCATAAGCAGATATTATGTAGGTGGTGCTATAGGTTATAATGCTAATGGTAATAATACTACTAATAATAATATAATTGCTATGGGCGATATATTGGTCGATACCAAAGAAAACATTTCTGCAGCTCAATTATTCCTAGGCGGAATAGTTGGCTACTCTGCATCGGGTTCATTCGATAATGTAACAACTACTGGGGACATCAAGACATATAATTCGGTTAATTTAACTAATGTATCCAATGCAACATACTATGTAGGTGGTATAGTAGGTTATGCTCGCAATTGTACTATTACAGACTTTGAAGTATTGGGCGACATCTATTATGTCGTAGGATCCAACAACTACTATGCAGGCGTTATTGGATATTCTAAGAACACAGCTATCAATCTGCAAAGAGGCAAATCTATTGCTAGATTCTATGCTAATCAGCCAGCTCAGGAGACTAAATACAATGCCAACTTGTATTCTATAGCCGAGAATTGCGTACAGCAATATACTACTCAGATAGTAGAGGAAAATGGCCAGCAAGTAGAGAAACAAATAAAGAATCCTTACTATACTGAAAAGGTATATTATATAGAGGAATTCTATGCTAAGTATGCTGATTTATACAATTCTTACGAATACTCATCTTCATACAACGGCACACAAGTATATTCGTATTATAATTTAAGCAAAATGAATATTAATAGTTATGATGAGGCCTTATTATCCAACAACTTATATCAAAAATTAAATCCTACAACTGTAACTGAGAATTCAGGTGATATTACAGAAGATAAATATTATATTATTAATGGTACTATTAGTAGTATTAAGGATGATTTTAATGGCGTAATTGCTGCTGATCCTAATAATAATACTGCTGATCCTAATAATAATAATATTCAATCTATTACTAGTGGCACATTTGCTAATTCTTTAGATAGCAATGCTATTATAAGCGGAATCAAATTAAATGTTAGCAATGCTAGTGATATTACTTCCAACTTTATCCCATTTGTTGGCACTAATAATGGTAGAATTATCAATTGTGTAACATTTGGCGAAGTTAGTGGAACTATTAATCCAGAGACTGAAGAGAATAATATCAAAGTTGTTACTTTTGTCAATGATAACAAAGGCGACATAGTCAGATCTGGCTCGGTAGTTACATTCACTGGTGCCTTCGGTAACAGTAATGCCGAGAATAATAAACTAAAAGTGAATTATACTTATGTTAAGGATGCTGAGGGTAAGGATACTTCCACGATAGAGACTATCACAGCTACTCTGTCATTTACAGGGCTAGTATATAATAATAAAGGTATGATATCTGACTGCTACTCACTAGTCAATGTCAACCATATTAACAAATCAACTACTCAAGATAGAGACTTGTTATTTATTAAGGACGGAGGCACTATTAAGACTGCCAAGGATATTAAATCTAGTCAACTTAATATCGCGGGGTTGGTGTATAATCAATATTCTCCATCTAATCCTAATGCTAGCATCGGAATTTCTAACTCCTTCCATGCGGGCAAGATATTTGACACTACTACCAGTGCAATCAAATATTCTTATACCAATACTGGAATTGATGGTACACCTAGTGATACTACATTATTATCAACCAATCCTACCAATGCAATTAATGTATATGCTAATTCGTACAAGGACGATATTGAGGACGGAACTAACCAGTACTTTGCAAACAATTCCATAACTAGTTGGCAAAATACTGAGGGGAACAAACAAAATACTATCTATGGTATAGATAACTGCGTCATCCCTAACACTTACACCGGCAACGCTATTTGGGTTAAGACCAACAGCCGTGATGTTAACTATAATATGTATTATATTAACAACATCGCTATATCAAGCAATCCTAATAATGTCAATACTGGCATCTCAGCAAAATTCGGTATTGAGACTAATACCGCGCAGACTTCAGTAGGCTATATAGATTCTAATGATAAGACTACTAAAGACATTTTGGATCAGTCATCTAATCTATATTCAGTCCCTGCAAGGGAACAATCAACTAAAGATCCTAACTTTGTATTGTTCCAAGATAAGTCTGATGCTATTATTGTCGAGACTAGTAGGGATTTGGCTAGATTGCTAAGAGACTATGCTAATAAGCCTTTGGATAATTCGGTTTATATAATAGCTGACGAGTTGGATATGTCGGGATTGACCAACAATGGAGCCGGATTCAGTATCGGAAGCATTAAAGAGGACTGCGGTATTTACGGCATAGGCGGAAACCCTATTAGTACTAAAGATAATAAATTCTATAGCCAAGGTACAATTATTAAGAACTTGAGTATTGCAAATTCTTTGGTGGGTGACAATAATGGTACAATCACAGGTATAGTATTAGAAAATGCTACAGTCGTTAATTCAGACAATGCAACTGCAGTATTGGTCAACAGTAATAATGGAAGAATCTCAGGTGTGACAATTACTGGTGCAAAACTTACTGGTGGCAAAAATGCTAAATCAGTTGGCTTGGTGGCAGGCATTAACAATGGGACTATAGACAACATATATATTGGCGACTCAACCATATCCAAGGAGTATGGAACAGACTCTGATGTGATGGGCGGTGCAGTAGGTATTAACTATGGCAAGATGTTATACATATTTGCAGGCACTAGTTCCGAAGCTGATGGCAAAGGCATTATAATGTCTTATGCTGGCAACTATTCACTTGTAGCAGTAGGTGGATTGATAGGCAAGAATATTAAGAATACAAATCAACCAGATTCCCCAGACCCAATAGTAGACCAATTAGGAATACATTTCTCTACCATTACGGCCAATAACTGTAGCAATGTCGGCGGTATCGTAGGCTATGGTGACTTGGATAATGGTGCAGAGATAGAGACTGCTCGTGCATATGTGTATTCTTCGTCTATTACAGGTAGGCAATATGTAGGCGGCATTGCAGGTCAATCTGCCCAACTTAATGGTGGTGATACTAGCGAAGGCGAGTATACGCTATTTGTATATAATTCTACTATTACAGCTACTGGTATATCTGATAGTGGCGCGTATGTGGGTGGTATTGTTGGTTCTATGTCTAAAGGTGAATTATCCAATGCCTATCTACTTAATGTCACTGTAAATGGTATTGATAATTATATTGGTGGCGTAGTTGGTAGTGCAGAAAGAGAAACAAGAAGCATAGACAATATCATACTTCACAATATTACAGTTAATGCTAGTGGTAGCTATGTTGGTGGTTTGGTAGGTTATTCTATGGCCAATATATCTAATTGCACTATCAATATTGTTAACGTTTCTAATACTTCAATCTCTGGCCAATATACAGCTGGTGCTATTGGATCTAATAATGGTGGTGAATTATCTAGTATTGCTATTAATAATCTTGGCTCTGCAACTAATAACTCTATTTCTTCTGTTTATGCCAACACAATTAATAGAGCATATGTAGCAGGATTGGCTGGATACAATAGCGGAGCAGTTAGCAATTGCTCGATAGCGAATACTAATGTTTCCGCCAATGATGAGTTTGTTGCAGGTTTTATAGCATACAATAATTCTGAATCTAATGAGATCGAATTAAATTGTGTGGCAGCCAATAACGAAACACTTCCAACTCTATCCAATATCAATGTTACTGTTGAAGTAGTAAAAGTAGGGGAGTCATTAACCACTAATGACTATGTTGGCGGACTTTTTGGATATTTTAATTCAGGTAAAGTTACTGGCTCAGCTTCAATCACAGACATCACAATTACTGGTGGTCAATTTGTAGGTGGTGTCGCTGGCGCTAATAATGCTGAGATTAGTCCTACTAACATCACTATTAAAGGTATTGATATCCGTGCTCACCAGTGTGTTGGTGGTGCAGTGGGACAAGCAGATGCAACAGTCAAAAATATTACAGTATTGGGTAAAGACGCAAGTAGTTATGCTACAATCAATGCGAGTTGGTATGTTGGTGGTATAGTAGGAAAAGCAACCAATCAAGATAACGAAATTAGTAATTGCAAAGTACAGTTTGCGACGATTACTTCTACCAACACTACTATGAAAGAATCTAATACAGTAGTAGAGGCTTATGCAGGTGGTATCGTAGGATTATCAAACAGCTCTATCAAAAATTCAATCGTGTCAGATATCACAGTTGTCGCTAGCGGATATTGTGTTGGTGGAATAGCTGGTTTGAGCAAAAAAGAGATCACTAATTCATTTGTTGACTCATCCATTGGAACAATTAACAATATCATTTCGTCTAGCGCAGGCGACTTTGTAGGCGGTGTTACTGGTTATGCTGAAGGCGAAATATCCAATAGTGGTGCATACAATATCACTGTTTCTGGATACGCTATTTACGAAGCTGCTACAGATGATAGGGCTGCTGGATATTCATCATATGTCGGTGGTATAGCAGGCTACTCTAAGGCAAAGATAAGTAATGTCGTTGTCAGCACCACATCTTGGTCTATTTCTAATATCATCACCTCTACCAAGTCGGATAGCAGATATATCGGTGGTATTGTGGGTTATTATGAAAGGCCAACAGGTCAAAGTGATTCACAACTAACTCAAATTACCGTAGCTAATACATCGATTAATGGTAATGCCAGTCAATATATTGGTGGTGTTGTAGGTTTTTATAGGGTCAAAGACACGTCAAGTAGCGTCGCTGAATCCGATATTGGTTATTATAGTACTGTAAATACACCAGATAATCTTAAAGCATTTATTCCAAACACAAATAATAACAAACAAACCATATTTAATGTCACTGTAGACGGTAATCAATATATCGGCGGAATTATTGGTTCGGTATACACCTCAATTCCATTTACCTTAAGTAATATGGATCTATATAGCATCCGTGTCTCAGCATCTGGCAGTTATGTAGGTGGAGTCGTTGGTAGATTAACAAACGAGACGAGAGATGCCAGCGGAAAAGTAACAACAAAAGGTACTTCGACTATCTACGGAATCACTATATCTGGCGGAAATACCGAGTCTACCTACTCATCAGTATTCTCATCTACAACAACTGGCCAATATGTAGGTGGCGTGGCTGGTTATGCAGATACATTGCTAGGAGGAATCAATACATCAAAAGGAATAATTGGGCATCAAATACAGGTATCCAACACCAAGATAGAGTCTGGTGCCAAGTATACTGGCGGTATCGTCGGATATACTAATTCTGTAGCAAACGATTATGAAGGAATCTATTCAGGCAAAGAAACGAATCATAATAATTACCTATTTGTCCTAGACAATATTAATATGGTAGTAGGTAATAGCGTGGCAGGTGGCGTAGCAGGACACGCCGACTATGTCAAAGGAATATTCCTAATGGAAAACTCTACTATCACCGCCTCTAGTACCACATCGATTTCTAGAATAGGTGGTATGTTCGGTGAAATTATCGGTTCCTTGTATAGTGGATTAAGCAGTGGCAGCGGCCCTGCAATGCTGGCCAATTATAACACCATTACAGTGAACAATGGTAGTAATGTGATTGGTACAGATGGGGCTGGTATTGGTGGTATTGTTGGCTACTTGGTGTATGAACAAGGTAGTAATATGACTAGTATACTTGCCCAACAAGCAATCAAGTCTAATCAACTTACCTTAAATGTTAGTGGTTGCTATGTAGGTGGCGTATACGGATATGTCAAATCAGAGTATGTTACTGATGATTGCAATGTATATAGTGGATATACATATGCCAGCACAATCAATTGCTCAGGTGTTGCCGAATATGTAGGCGGCGTAATTGGTAAAGCAGACCAAGCAAACCTATATAGAATGCTTGTAAACGATGTAATTATTAATGTTTCTGGCACATATGGCCACTATGTCGGCGGAATTGTTGGCGAATTAACAGGTAATATCGAAGAAGCCACAGTATCTGAATGGGGTAATGGGCTATCCATTACCACTACAGGTAGATATGTGGGCGGTATTGCCGGCAAAGTAAAAGGCAAAATCACTGGCAATATTTATTTGCTTAGCCAAGTTAGTATTACTTCCACATTCTCTGGCAACTACACGGTGACCGAAAATGGTCAAGGTGTAGGATTGACCAAGGTATATGATGTGTATCTTGGTGGTGTAGTAGGTTATATTAGTGGTGAACTTGGAAAGGCAAACAAAACATCTGATAACAATCTAGTCAAGATTAAAAATATGAATATATCTGCTTTGCAGGGTGTAGTAGGTGGCGTTGCAGGTTGGGCTGATTATATTTATAGCAATATAGATATACAAGGTATCAATATCAACTGTGCAGGACAATCAGTAGGTGGCGTTGTTGGTTACCTTAACAAAGAAATGAAAGGCACAGGAGATAATACCTACGCCGCAGTCAAAATTCGTGGTATTAAGAATTTTGAAACAATCACAGGAGATCAATTTGTAGGTGGCATTACTGGTGGTGGAACAGTCCTAAAATATTATGATGGTTCAAATATCCGAACAATAACTGATACGAGCAAAGAATATACTTATAATGTTGTTCCAACGCAGTATATATACGGCAGTGAAGATGAAAGCAAAAAATATTTTGGTAAATCTCTATTAACCGATAGTAATTTCCAAACTATCAAAAATATATATAATGGCAAAACCGTTAACTTTACATTTATGAAATCTGATCGCACAGTACTTGCAAATAATGTTCCTGTTACTAATTTGGATGGTACATATAACTCATATAAAAATGATATTTATTACATATTATGTAGTGATGGTACAGAATACTCCAATGCGTACTTCAAAATTAATGATATAGTATATAATGTTAATAGTTATGCCGATAATAGTGGAAACCCTAAGGACAGTAAACTAATATTATATACCAGTGTAGGTACATATAAATTTGAACATACTTATGATACTGCTACAGGTAATTCTGTATACATAGACGTACAAAATATAGCAAAGTCTATATCATTAGACAATATCGAATATGCACAATTTACTGATGGAAGTGGTAAAGTAATAGAAACTTATGGAATGGAAAATGTGGCAGGCTCTATACAGGATGAGAATGTTACTAAGTCAATATTGTCATACTTGTCTGAATTGGGTGATGGAACGCTTATTTTATATAACAAATATGATAAGGTTGTTGCGCAATACAGGCAAAGAGATTTCAAGGCCAATGTAAATGGTACAAAGGCTGTAATAGACAATATTCAAAATACCAATTGTCAATATGTTAAATATGTGACTGATGATAGCAAAATCTATGTATTTGGGCAATCATACACATATTCTAAGAATCATATCTATAATATGTATCTTAGCCTTGCCGAAAGGTTGGGAAATAATATAATTATTACTATTAAAGGACCAAAAGATACTAGTCCCCGTACTGTTTATGGTAGTAAATACAAGGATATATTGCAAGAAGTCAGAGAAAATGGATTGGATAAATTTGAAATTAATAGTGTTACTATCAAAGAAATAGAGCAAGGGTCTTTAGGTCAAGGTGGCAATAATTATTTCATCTCTGTAGACAACCTTAATATCGAAGCTAGCAACTATGTTGGTGGCGTAATAGGTTACTCTGGCAACAACGATAATATAGTAATAGATAACCAAGGTCACGTGGTTGGTTGTACTATCTCTGCCACAGGCGACTATGTGGGCGGCGTAGTAGGATTTGCTGCAGGCACCAACGCTATTATAAGTGGCGTGTCAAAGGCAAATACTGTTACTGGTAAAGATTATGTCGGCGGATTTGCTGGATTGCATACTGGCGGAATAATTAATTCTTCGCAATATAGCACCGAAAACAATATATCTGGTAATATGTACATCGGTGGTGTAGTAGGACATACATCTGGCAATATGTCAGCCAAGATTGGCAATAGCAATATATCTGGTAAATCTTATGTGGGTGGTATTGCTGGTAGAATTGCTTCAACTGACACAGTAGAGTTTGGTACAACCTTTGTTAAGTCTAGTACTATAGAGGGTGAGACATATGTAGGTGGTATTGCGGGAAGTATAGAAGTAAAGAATACTTCTCAAAGATTGGATCAATATATTGGTATCTACGATAGTACTGTTAAGTCTATACTTAACTCATCCGATACTTATACCTATGTAGGTGGAATCTTCGGCTATGCTAGTAGTAGTATTACTGATGTAACAAAAGGTATATTTATTAACCAAATAGAGACTATCAATACGCTAGTCAATGGTGTATCTGGCGTAGGTGGCGTAGTCGGCGTAATGGCAGGAACACTAACTAGCGCTAGAGATAGCATTAAAAAAATCGGTGGAATCTATGTAATAGGCGACAAGTTTGGTAAATATGCTATTACTGGCAACTCTGGTGTAGGTGGAGTAATTGGTATATTGCAGAATTATTCTAATACTAGAGCAGGTTGGTACAAATCTAGTTCATTTGTAATGGATTACAAGATCGGCGACTTGGCTGCCAATAATGTTGGCGGCATTATAGGTTTGGCAATCAATGCGGGCGGCGGAATGGATGGCAGTATGCGTGTAGTCAATGGGCTTAATACGTCTACTGCGGCAGGTGGTTTGAGTCTAGGATATGGCACAGGCTCAATATCTCATAACAATGTTGTTAATAATAATATGCAATATTCTACCGCTCCATCTTCGGATAATTTCTACATCCAAGGTAACTCTAATGTCGGCTCATTGGTCGGCGGTATAGATAATTCTGATAATAGATCTAAGAGTATTACTGTACCAAGACTTACCGCTAGTACTATTAATAGCAATGTTATAGGCAATAGCAATGTGGGTGGTTGGTTCGGTAGTGTTACTGGAGCTGATGTTACTGTTGCAAATTACAATGCGTCTAAGTCACCAGCAACAGACTTTGAAGCTAATGGATACTATGCTACATCTATTCAAGCAACTGGTAATAATATAGGTGGTGTATTCGGATATATGTCAGATAGTTCTACCAATGGCAATATGTTTGTATTACCTACGATCAATGCTACTTCGTCTAACTACTTAGGTGGTGCAATAGGTTATGCTATTAATACTGATGTATCTAATATATTTATAAATGGTTCTGAATCGTCCAAAGTATTTATTACTGGGCAGAACTATATAGGTGGTATTGCTGGGTACTTTGGCAGAGATGATGCTGACAAGTCCGCTATCATGACTAATTGCGGTATTACATATACTGCGGTTAAGGGCGACTCTATAGTAGGTGGCATAATTGGTCAGTGCGTCAATGCAGGAGTATCTAATGTAACTAACGACACCAACTCTACCGTAGATGGTAACCAATATGTAGGCGGTATTATAGGATACTTGTATTCTACTGATGAATTGCCTACCGCAACTACCGTATCTTCTCTTAATATTATAGAAGACGAGTTTACTCCGGTAATTAAGACATCGGTACTTGCAGCTAGTACGAGTGCAAAACTATATGCACACGTTTCTAATGTTACTAACAATTCTAATGTGACTGGAAATAAATATATTGGCGGTATAGTAGGTTATACCAACAAGGCAGTATTAGATGCTGATAGCGTAAGTTGTAATATAGAATCAGAAATCAGATATAATGGAGCATTTACCAAAGATACTTTAATTGAGCCAAACATAGGATTAGATGAGAAATATCCTATTCATGATGAAAATTATGATGTTATAGAAGAATTTTCAATAAAAGATTTCCTAGATGGGATATGCACTATAACAATTTATTTCTATAATGCAGCTGCAGAAAACCAAGAGGAACCAAATATACCTACCCTAAGTCCATATTATCACGATTCTTATAAAAATACTTATAGCCAAAGTCCTAATAAGGTTGAAATTCAAGCAAGTAAATTAACACTATCACAACTAATTAAAATGCTTTATTCAACTTATATGAACATAACTTATAAAAACAGTGCACGGAATGGAATAGCTGTTGGTTATATCAATAAAATTGAAGTTAAGAGAACATATACTTATAAATATAACGAGCTTGTAGATACTCTTGATTCAGAAGGAGATTGGCGAACTGCTTTACCTATTGGACCAATTATTGGCAATGCATTTAATGATTGCGATTTGGCAGAAAGTAATAAATACAATTATAACAATATGATAACAGATGGAGATTTTGATAGTGAAAAAATTAATGTATATGACTCTAATAACAATAAGCCTTTAAGTGAAAATAGCTTAAAAGATTATGATATAAAGATAAAACAATATGAAGTTAAAGAAAAAAGTTTTGAAGCATCATTAACGCTATTGCCACTTAGCACCTATATGAGCGCTAATGCATTAACAAATCGAAGTGTAGACTTGTGGGGAATACAAGAAAATACTGATGGTTCTATAAACCATGGAGTTAAACTTGATTTACATATTAATGAAAGTGATTACTCAATGTATGTTTATAAGAATTTAGTTACCATTAGTGATTCAATCACTAAGATGTGTGGAATTTCCGGTATTAAAGCTGAAAATGATTTGTTGTTTATTCATGAAACAAGCAATTCTTCATTATATTTGGCAGATAATAGTTGTTTAGTACATTTTGAGAATGTTAAATTGGAATCAGATCCAAATAATAGCATGTATTATAATTATTTTCAAAGAATTCCAACATATACAAATTCTTTCAGTTCTGATTTTGTAGCAACATGCAATCTTATAGAAAAAATAAAGCTCTATCAAACAGAGTATTTAGCTAATGGTTTTAATCTAAAACATAAATACATACAAAATAGTTATGATTCAGATTTATATAATTTCAAATATGCAGAGATTGAATTAATAAACGCAGATGTTTGGAATCCATTAAATAATGATTCTGCTGGTGGATGGTGGGTAAAGAGAATAAGCAATGCAACTATTAGTTGTAATACAGAAATGACTGTTGGTAATTATATATATAAATTAACATGGTCTACGGGGTCTAGGATACCATTACCTACTGATTTAATAATAAGTGACAAACAGTATACAGAAAGTAATATAGGTAATATATTGAAATTACAACAAGGCAATAGTGATTGCGTGGCTACCTCGTTTGCAATAGCAACAAGCGCCTTAGCAACAAGAAACAGAGATCATTTTGATATAACAAACCTAATTGAAGGTAATGAATATTGCGATGGAAAATTTGGAGATGGCAATACCAATTCTACGTTAAAAAATATTTGGAAACAGCAAGGATTTGTTTCTGGAGATAATGTATCCTATACAGGAACTCCAGAAAAATTAAAAAATTATTATAGTGTTTATTATGATCATTATGAAACCAATCCATATTTCCAAACATTATTTGCAAAAGATAAGCTAAATCAAGGATGTGTATTGGTTTTGGTTTTCAAGTATAAACATAGCCCAACAACTGCTACATATGATGGTACTCATGCTATAGTTATATATAAAAGTGTTGGTAATTATATTAATTATATAGATCCTTCAATGACATTATTTGCCAATAAAAATAAAGTAGATGGAACTATAAATTACAATAAGCTTACACTAGATGACCTTTTAACAGATATTAGTACCCTAGTAAGATCTGAAAAAATTTATTACTATAATAGTCAATTAAAAGCTATAAATGTGTTAAGAGTGGCATAATTTTATGTTAGTCGCTTAAAAAAAATCTCATTGATGTATGTTCATCAATGAGATTTTTTTGTGAAAAGAAATTACTACTTATTTATTTCAGATTCCATTTTGAAATCTTTGTAGTATTGAATTTTATCGCCGTTATATGGTGTATCTGAAGAATTAACTACGTCAAAGAATTGATCCTTATCTTTTTGCTCGTCAAAGCATTTATCACAAAAATAATAATCAGTATTAGATATTTGTTGAAAGGGTTGATCACAGAAAATGTAAAAGTGACTGTTGTTATAATCAACATATGTATTGGAAAAATTATCCATATTGTCATTATCTATTCCACAACCCAAAATCATTCTTAAGTTATTATCCTTATCTGTTTGAAAAATAGTGTTAAATTTATGAATAACTGCGTTATTGATACTGTCATTATAAATGGCACAATAACTAAAGTTTCTCATTTTTTGTTCAGAGATAACATTATAAATTTTTCTAAAATCTAGTGGATTAGGGAAATCGAAATCGATATGTTTTTCGATGGTTGGCTCGCAGGTGCAAGCTGGTTGAACTGGCTCGGTTGTTTGGCTAGTGCTAGGTGCAGAGGTAATATCACTGACGCTAGTGCTAGGCTCTGTATTTGAGGTAGAGATTGTGGTCTCGGCTGGTTTGTTGCCCATACAAGATGTTAGCAACATAGTAGCAAGGCTTAGGGCAGATAATTTTGCTATTGTTTCTTTTTTCATAATTATTTTTTCCTTTGGATATATATTTATGGGTACTATACTCCCATATTTCTCATAGTAATTGTACCACCGATTTTTTGTTTGTCAATACCTTGGCAAAAAATACCTTGTCACATTTTTGTTCAAAAACTCGATTATGTTAGTCGCTATTTTGTCGTATTTTGTCGAAATTGACAAATATGGATGGTTTGCTTAGTAGTATCGACAGCTATTATGTTAACAGTAGGTTGACTGGTGTAAATTGGTTTTGGCGTGCATAAATTATAAAAGAATTCCCAACGTTAAGTTAGGAATTCTTTTTATTATATAGTCTACTTTTCAATTTCAAGTTCAGATTCCATTTTGAAATCTATCTCAGGTGAAATATAATACCATTCTAAGTTTTTAGCACCTGCTTTTGATACTTCTTCTTTAAACTTTCTTATGTCATCTTCATTATTAAAACATGAATCGCATAGATATACTTTATTACTAGGACATATACGGTCTATACTTGTGGATTGAGATGGAGCAAATTCAGATTTATATAGATTGTTTATTTCATCATTAGGTGTGTTGTCACGTCCACAAGCTAGAGTATAAACATAATGTGTTCTAAATTCAGAAATATCTTTACCATATGTGTCATAACAACATAAATCTCTAAATTTATGATAAACAATACCTTCCTTTACGTTTTGATCAATTTTGAATCCAATAAATTCGTATGGTTCTACATGTTCTAATACATCTAAATTATGAATATTTTTATTATTTTTCATAATTTCAACTGGATCGGGATAATCAAAATCTATATGGTTAGTAGTTATTGGCTCGGTTGTTTGGCTAGTGCTAGGTTCTGTATTTGAGGTAGAGATTGTGGTCTCGGCTGGTTTGTTGCCCATACAAGATGTTAGCAACATAGTAGCAAGGCTTAGGGCAGATAATTTTGCTATTGTTTCTTTTTTCATAACTATTTTTTCCTTTGGATATATATTTATGGGTGCTATACTCCCATATCTGTCGTAATAATTGTACCACCAATTATTTGTTTGTCAATACCTTGGCAAAAAATACCTTGTCCCATTTTTGTTCAAAAACTCGATTATGTTAGTCGCTATTATGTCGTTTTTTTGTCGAAATTGACAAATGTGGATATGTTGTGGCAGTTATTGATGGAGAATAGTGGACAAAAAAATCTCTAATCAAAGTGTTAATTGATTAGAGATTTGAGTCTATTATTCCATTTCTGGTTCTGCTGGTTCTACTTTTTCTTCTGATGTTGCGTCAGATGTAGCAAAGTACGCCTCTTTGGCTTCTTTTAATTTGGCCAATTCCGAAGCATATTTTACCTTGAAATATTTATCTCTAAATTTTTGCTTCATAGGGGAATCGTTAATGTTACTAGCATATCCAAATAGGAAAATCATCATATTGTCATCCATACATTTGTCGCAGAAGTACATATAACTTTTGTTTGCGATTTCTTCAGGTATTTCGCAATAATCATAGATGCTGTTGTCATAATTAACATAAGTGTGCTCAAATTTATCCTTGTCGTCATTATCCAGACCGCAACCTAGTACAAAGTGGTCAAACTTGGCATTAGGCGCTTCGGTGGTAGACTCTGTGGTAGACTCTGCAATTGATTCTTGTTCATTATCCTTGCCGGTAAAGATAGTATTGTATGTATGTACAACTACGCTCTTCATATCTTTATCATATACTAGGCAAAATTTTATGCCCGAAGTCCTATATTTTACATACAATTCCTTTAGTTCGTCTAGATCTACTGGGTTAGGAAAGTTGAAGTCACTATAATCTGGTACTGTAATTTCTGTGGTTTCAGTGGTCTCAACTGGTTCAGTAGTTATGATAGGCTCGGTTGTGATAATAGCTTCACTGGTGGTCTCTACTGGCTCGGATGTATTCTTAGTAACTACTGTGGTCTTGGTAGGTTCGGTAATGGTTGTGTCGGTTGTGGTAGCATCATTTGGCTTGTGTTGATTGCACGCAGTTAGCAAAGCAGCAGAAAGCATTAGTGCAGATAGTTTAGTCAATGTTTCTTTTTTCATAATCTATTCTTCCTTTCTTTATTTGGTGGTAATGATATCTAAGAAATTATATTCTGCTAATTTAATTATATCGGTAATTGCTAGATATCTATTGCCAATAATTTGTAATATGATTGTATCACTGATTTTCAATTTGTCAATAGACGACAATAAAAAATCTCGTTATGATGGCCTATACATATAGTAATGTGGCTAATTTGCATATATTATTAGAAGCACTACTATCGGTGATATTGATACACAAAACTTAATTTATCTCTCTAGTTCGGATAGAGAGCGATAGCCTAGCGACTCGTGATTAACAATATTTGATACAGGATAAATATTTTCTTCGGGGTAGCCATAGTTCATAGTGTGATAGTATTGTTGCACCTTGGCACTATCATTGATGTGGTTAGGCGATTGTATATCAAAACATTTATCGCAAAGATATAGGTTGAAATTAACCAAGTCATCTGCCGAAAAATGGAACATATCGCCGCATTCTTCTTTGTGTTGGTCTAGTATGTAAGTATTCTCGTACTTATCCGTTGGGTTATTGTCTAACTGACAGTCTAGGTTAAGATATTCTACATTGGGCACATTAACATTTTGTCTAATTGCTTTTGCAGAGTGAACAACAATATCACTAAAGCCATTGGTTACTATTCCGCAGTACAATTCTTTGCCTTGTTGTCTGCTAGCGATTGTGACCATAGATGGGTCTTGCACAGGTTCGTATTTAATTAGGTTGTCCTCATTGTTTTTGGTTGTGCTTTGACTAAGTAATTGTAGCAAGATTGCTGATGTAGCAATAGCTCCGATTATTTTTGATTTTGTCATGTTATTTATCTCCTATTATTGTTCAGAATATTGTACCACCGAATTTTTGTTTGTCAAGGGGATTAATTATGGAAACTGGCAATCAAAAGTGCATATTATGCAAGGAAATAGCAGACAATAAATTAAAACCATAACAGAGAGGAGTGATATTATGAGAAAAATATTATGTGCAATAATTGTTATGTTGTTGATGTTGTCTGCCGTAGTTACTGGGCAGGTCAATGCCAGCACTAATGGTGCGACAATTGGGGCCTTTGATAATTTTTCCTCCACTAGTTATATACTAATGGATGCTGGCACTGGCAAAGTACTTGTCAATTTTAACGAAGAAGAGCGTGTGCCAGTAGCAAGTATTTGCAAACTTATGACTAGCCTACTTACGTTAGAAGCAATAGAGCGTGGTGACATTAGCCTAGAGACCATGGCTCTGGCCAGCGAACACGCTTGCGAGGTAGAGGGTAGTCAGGCATTCTTGGATGCGGGCAGTCAGTATAGTGTGGCGGACTTGCTTAAGAGTGTAGTAGTGGCATCTGCCAATGATAGTGCGATTGTATTAGCAGAACTGATTGGAGGTACCGAGGAGAGGTTTGTAGACAAGATGAATTTGCGAGCGAACGAGTTGGGGATGAACAATACTCATTACACCAATTCAACCGGCTTAACAACTATAGACCAATATAGTACTGCCTACGACACATGCTTGATCCTTAGAGCAATCAATGGATATGCAACATATCAAGAATATGCCAAGATATGGATGGATAACCTTACTCATCCATCCGGTAGGGTAACCGAACTGGTTAATACCAATAGACTAATAAGATATTATCCGTATTGTGTAGACGGCAAGACTGGTTTTACAGACGAGGCAGGCTATTGCCTAAGTAGTGTAGCAGAAAAGGACGGTGTTAAGCTAGTTGCAGTAGCATTGCATTGCAAAGATGCCGCCAGTCGTTTTTTGGAAGTAAAAGACTTGTTTAATTATGGGTTTGCTACATTTACTAATAGACTGGTATTGGCGGCTGATGACTACAATGCCGAAGTTGCTGTAACTGGCGGAGATATCAGTAAAGCAGCAATTGGATTATCTAATGACTTGAAGTATCTAGCCGATAAGTCAGATAATAGCGAATATAGTGTAGTATACAATATTCCTAATAGTATCGATGCCCCTAGGAGTTCAGGAGATGTAGTTGGTACGGTGGATGTGCTATTAGGTGATGAGGTTGTCTCAAGTGCCGACATTGTACTATTGCAAGACATATCTAAGCAAAATTTATGGAATGTTTTGCAGAAGATATTTGCTGATTGGGCTATTTAACCATGGGCAAGTAGTATTCTTATAATGAAATCTTAGATATTATATATAATTGATATGTTTATATAGATACAACAAAACACATAAAGTCTAATGGCAGAAAATATGTCATTAGGCTTTTTTAAGTAAGTATATTTCCTCAATCATCAAATATTTTCCAAAAAATGTAAATTATTTTACATAATTTGGTAAAAGCTACGCATAGTAAACGTAACAAGCAGCAGAAGATTTTGTTAAAATGGCTTGATACCCGTTAATATTAGTTGACAATTAATTGAATTAAGTATAAACTCTACTTGTTACAATACAACAATTATCTTTAAGGAGAATATTTACTATTATGAAAGGCAACAAAGTAATAAAACAATCATCTAAGTTATTAATTGCACTTTGTCTTATTTTTGCATTTCTAATCTCTCCAGTAACCAGATTATTTAGCAGAATTACTAAAGTTTTTGCTAGCACATCTTATACTGATTTAGAGGGCAGTAATGTCAAGATAGAGGGCTTTAAGTCTAAAGGAACTGTTGGCGAAAAGGTGTATTTGCCAAAAGTTTATGTTGATGGCAGTGTATATTATGCCAATACCACCAATACATCTATTGTGTATGACATCAAGACTCCTGTAGGCGTTAGCGGAGATGTAACAATTCAAGGCAACGATTCAGAGGGTTACTATTTTATTCCCGCTGCCAAAGGCGTATACAAGTTGGATATCTACACCAAGATCAGCAATAAGTTGCAGACTGTGGCAACCGACCTGCAAATCAATGTAGGCACAACTACAGCAAGCTATACTGTCAACACTTCTGCAGTAGTTAAGGACGGCGATAATGCATATGTGTTGCCTAGCAAATTATCTATCACTACACTTGCTAGCGATTCTTTTATGCTAGACGCTCCTACTATGGATGAAGATAGCGACATCAATAACGTTAGCCTAGTTTGTATCCCAGTAGGCGAGACTAACGAAGCAAATTATTTGCAAATGGAATATGATGCGACAAACAAAGTGTTCAAATTTACTACCGAGGCTAAGGCAAAACTGGCTGATCTTAAGGAAAACAACAAAATTGGTCAATATTCCTTTGTATATTCGTACAAAGTTAATGGCAAGAAGATTATCGATGATGTTATCAAGACTACTACAGTTGTAGCTGATGCTAGTTTTGCAGACGAATTAGATTTAAGAATCGGGACATTGTCTTCTTCTAGCGAATTAGACTCTAAGCAAATTGGCGAGTGGGTTACTTTACCTTCTGCTAATGTGTATGATGCCAAGACTGGTACTACCGATTCTATCCCAGCGATTGTTTCTATTAAGGTTACTCCTAGCACAACTATTACTGGGACACCAAATATCGAATACGACGGATATTCATTTAAGGCAGATAAGTTGGGTACTTATACTATCACATATACAGCAACGTATCCATTTACTAACAAGACTGCAGAGAAGACTTTTATAATAGAATTAAAAGATACAACCAACCCAGAGGTGTTGATTGTTGATTCTTACACCGCACGTAATGATTACTTCACTTCTAATACTGATGCGACTGAGGAAGATTATCTAGATACACTAGAAAATGCACGTATCAAGTCTATTTATGTATTAGGAGATGCTGCTGATGCTACTGTAGATATTACTATTCCAGCAATTTATGCCAAAGATAATACAGCAGACGGCAATTATAAATTTGAGCGTACTTTGAAGAGAGGTAGCGAGGTATTACTTACTCTTAATTCTGAGTCTACTACCGGCAACAATGCTGCATATACTTATGCTGCTAACAAAGAGGGTGTGTACACTGTAGAATATAAGGCTACTGATTCTAACGGACATACCGGCAAGAAAACAGCTACAATTGCAGTAGTTAAGGAGTCTACTATTAATGGTTTGGTAGAGTCTGGCAAGACTATTGCAGACTATCTTCCTTCTGTCACAACCGCTACTATGTCAAGGTATATTAAATCTGGCGAGACATTGACTTTTGCTATTCCTACAGCAACCGATTTGATGGCATCTAAGATTGCAGACTTGTCTCAATTTGATAGATTGAAACTATCTTCTTATAATTGGTCTAGTTATGTAGAATTAACTACTGTTATTAAAGCGTATAAAGACGGAGTGGCTAATCCAGTAGCAAGTTATACATTCACCAAAGACGATGTCAAGAATGGTAAATACGAACTTGACCTAACCAAGCACAATGATTTGGTTGATAACCAAGTAAGTTACTTTGTAGTAGAGACTACTGCCAAGACTGATTGGATGGATGCATTGGGTCAATCTGCTAGTCCTGTTCTTTCTAAGCAAATTAACTTTATCAATACTGCATCAGATACCACTGCTCCTATAGTTGCTTTGGCGCAAGATGGTTCTTATACTGTTTTATCAGATATTATGCAAAATAAGAATTTGAGCCTAATTAAAGCCAATATTGCGGCTTATAATGAAACAAAAAATACTCATTATGATGTCAATACTTTCACATTTGGTGCTGATGGCTATATCACTTTGACTTCTACCGAGCCAGGAGAAGATGATGTTAAGATTGCTCCATTTAATCAACATTCTAATGAGGCTAGTCAGACTGTGAAGTTGCCTAATGTTACTATCACAGATGTAGAAGATATAGATGCTGTATCTATTACTGCAACCATTACTGACTCTTTGGGTAATACTACTACTCTTAATACTAAGCGTGAATCGTCTACTACTAATTCTAGGGAAGTATCGCTAGGGGAAATTAGCGTGCTTACTGCAGGTATGTATACTGTTAATGTCAAAGCGGTAGACAAGGGTGGCAATATCTCTTATTACAACTATGCATTTATGGTAAATGACACAACCAGTCCATCAGACATTATATTGGATGAGGATATTATAGGTGAGTCCACTATTAATAAGACATATTATACTGGGGAATTTATCGAATTCCCAGCAGCGAAGGTAGAAGATAACTCTGGCGCTGAGATTACTGTAGAATTGACTAACATTCCATACTTATACGGCTGTAGACAACAGTCCATTTAGCAATACTACTGTTAAGGAATATACTATCCAAGTAACAGCTAAGAATCATAACACAATTGAGATTAAAGAAACCGATAACGCAAAATTCCCAGTAGCTAACAAATATGCTTGGGATACAGCATCTCTTGTAAATAACAAATTGCAAATTAATATCCCTTATGCAGAGATTCTTAACGAAGTAGATGCTACTATTAATGGTACTAAGGTTACTCCTAAGGTAACTAAGAACTCTGTCACAATGACTGTAACCGAAGGTAGTGATTATTGCACATTTGCAGCAACTCAGGGTACTTATACTATTACTTGGGCTGATTCTAAGAATACTGTTTCTAAGTCTATTACTATCTATGTAGGTGACTGCGATGCTCCAGAACTTACTTGGAATGAAGAAGTTCCATCTACTATCAAGTTAGGTGAGAAATGGGGTGCTAACCTTAAAGATATGTATACAATCACAGATGTTAATAATGGCGTAACTTCTACTATTACCGCTAAGGAGATTAAGATTACTGCTCCAGACAATACTAAGACAGTATTAAGTGGAAGCGAAAATTATACTTTCTCTCAAGAAGGTGATTATAAATTAACCATTACTTATACCGATGGTGTTAATGATCGTACAGAGACTAAGACTATTAAGGTAACTTCGGACACAACCGAGGCTGCTACTAATACTTCTAATGTAGTTGGTACTATATTGCTTATTGCATCAATCTTAGTAGTTGGTGGCGTAATAGTATACTTGATTGTTAGCAGCAGAAAGAAAGTGAATAAATCTAAGAAATAAGCATTACTAATATCTTAGTTTGTTGTTTATTGCTATATAATATTTTGATAATTTTGTTGGCTTATAATTAAATAAAAACAATAATTCTTTAATAAATTAAATTATAAAAAATTGTGCGAAATCGCTTGCACAATTTTTTTGTCGTTTTTTTGCTATTTTGGCTTTTATACCAATTTACTTTACTAATAACTGTATTTTTAGTACAATACAAATGAGTAGTTATAAAGGTCTGTTTAGCGTTGTGAAGTATGTTTGTTAATAATTTTGTATTTGGTATATAGATAATTATTATGTTATATTTTTTTGACGAATATTTCTTTTGTTATTTTAATACATAATATAACGCTTTTATCTCAACAATATATCAGCCAATCAACATAACTATTTGCAATTTGGATAAACTATTATTAGAACGTTTTATAAAAAATTTTGATCGTTGAATGCCTGATTTTACGTTCTATATTAGATGCTAATAATTATTATCAATTTGATACTTAATTAACTATTTTGTAGAATAATAATTGACAATGTCAGCAACAAGTTTAAGCGAGGCAATACAATCTCTTAAGCTTATCTACTGCTAACACATCAAATTGTTTGCAAAGCATACTCATGGCTAATATTTTATTTCTACAATAATCTAACAACGCTATAATTTTACATATTATCAATCTACATTTTGAATTAATATAGTTATATAAATACCTTAATAAGTCATCCAACATCTACTACTTCGGAGGAAATATGATTACAGCACTTTTAGTAACGCTTGTTGCAATTTTATCAATTACAGTGGTATTTGGTTCACAAGCAATAATGCAATTAATATTTAACTTTTTGTATTTTATATGCAAATGGTTCTTGGTGTTTATTGATTTTTGTCAGTCAATGTTTCGATCTCTTGTTGGATTGGGACCAGTCCCAGGCAGCGACGCGGGTTCTAAAAATATATTGTTTGATGGCGTACTAAATAATTCAATGGTAAGAGGTGCGTTCTTTGCAATTCTGGCTTTGTCATTCTTTCTTGTTTTTGGCTTCGCTTTAGTTCAAATTATTCGTACCGAATGGACAACAGAAGGAGGCAAGAATGCAAAAGGACCAATTATTAAATCTGCCCTTAAGTCTTTTTTCCTATTCTTCTTGATCCCATTTTGTAGTATGTTGGGTGTATATGTATCTAATATGTTGCTTGGTGTAGTAGACGTCGCAACGGCAGGCGGTACCGGTTCTTCTTCTATAGCGGGAAAAATATTTAGATCTGCAGTTGATGATGCTAATCCAATTAGACGCCTCGAACAATTAAAGCAAGAAAATAAAACTTCCTACGAAGACCTTAATGACAGTGTAGAATGGGTTAATGGGGGTTTTGGTACATTAATTGGTTATGGGATTATAGGTAGATACGATGTCAATACGGGCATTTATTGGTGGGAAGCTGATGGCGAGTATGGCCTATTGCACTCCAATCGTGGCGAAAAAAAAGTGTATTATGACAATGCAACCAAATCAATAAAGGGCTTTAGTTTGATTACTGTATCAGATGGCTCAATACATGACGGAATAACTGCTGAGGCTCTGGATGAAGTTTTTAGCAGGTATACATATTCTGAGAATGTGGTAACAATTACTGGTAAGTCATCTGAAGCCTCTGCCAACAACAAAGCAAGTAATTTATCTATCGGAATGATATTAAATTATACCAACCAAGATGCAGTTTACTTTTTCTATAATATGCACAGTATTAATTATATTGTTATGATTGTGGCTAGTTGGTTCGCATTATCTGCATTGACAAGTACATTATTTGGGCTTGTTATGAGGATGTACAAGGTAGCAATACTATTTATTATATCTCCATATCCAGTATCTCTATCCGTGCTAGATAATGGGTCTGCACTTAACAAATGGAAAGGCAAGTTTATTGGGGAATTATTCTCTGCCTATGGAGTCGTAGTGGGCTTAAATTTATTCTTCATTTTGCTGCCAGTATTTGATAATCTTGTTTTATTTGAGAATAATAATTTCTTCAACAGTTTAGCTCAAATGCTATTTGTCATCATTGGCTGCTATATGATTAAGGATATTGTATCGACAGTATCCGAATTCACTGGCGGTGGAGACGTATTGAAGACTGGTGAAGGTATGAAAAAGCAAGTAAGCAATGGAGTAGTGAGCGGAATATCTAAGGCTGTAGGAATCGCTACTGGTATAGGTGCAGGAGCGTCTGCTGCAGCTAGTGCTGCTAGTCAAGCCATTCATGGTGTAGGACAAGCAATGGACAACAAAAAAAGAGAAAAACTGGTTGAAAGCAATAGAGATATTGATGCACAATTATCGGATAAAAATCTAAGTGATGCTGATAGGCAAAGATTATTAGCAGAAAAGCAGAACAACAGCGCTAAAATAGATAATATAGATTCTAGACAAGAAGCTCGTACTGCAAAGTTAGAGAGAGGTAGGTCAACTTATCTTAGAAGTAAACAATTGCTTGTTAACAAATTTACTGGCAATAAAGCATTCCAAACAATTAATAATGCTGCGGGAGGAATATTAACCGCAGACGGTAGAGCGAAGTTGGACAAGGCTGCTGCAGGTGGTTCGGAAGAGAATGCCAATATTATTAAGTCTGCGGACAAAGATAGGCAGTCTTATGGAGCGTGGGGCAGGCATTTGAATTCTAACTCTTTGCTTGGCAGGGGTGATGCTGCAGCACATCGTTTGGCGTATGAAAGAAAGAATTTAGATGGCACTACATATCAAAGGCAGAAGGGTGATAGTATAGTTGGATTTGCGAGAAAAGGTGAATTAGATGCAACTAATAGGTCTGCATATAACGAAACTTACAAATTAGCTATGAATGCTGCACAAGAGAATAACAAAGCGGTAAAGCATGTAGATTCTGTGTTAAATTTAGATAATATTAGGCAAATGTCTAATGAAGCCGCTGCGGAAGAAATCAAGCAGGCAAAGTTGGAGATAGAGTCTATTGATATTAGTGATGCAGCCAAAAAAGAGGCAAGGCGAGAACTAAGCGAATTATCAGAAGCTGTAAAGTACGAAAAAGGCAGTGATAAGTATAATGAGGCTCTAGAAAGAGTGTCAAGGACTAGAGACGCAAGTGGAGTGTGGCATGATGATGCCAATAAACAGGCACAAATTGCTAATCTAAGAGCAGAAGTTAGTTCTGCAACAGTATCTGCAGAAGACATCCAAAGGATGAAAAATAATAGAGATAATAAAGATTATCAACGAATAGTAACAGATCCAGACTATGCAGACGGCTTTAAGAAAATCATTGCTAAAGCAAATGAAGAATCAATGACAAAAGCAAAGGCAATGAAGGATGACCAAAAGACAGCAAACGTTGTTCCTGATATAATTAGACAAGTATTAACAGTATTGAAGGATGATAAGAAAAAATAATGTTAAAAGACAAAATAAAATTTAGAAAAATTAGATATGATGTACTAGAATATTTAGATCAAGTTAGTTACATTAATCGAATAGACGACTACATTGCCAATAAGGAACTGTATGAGGGGAATTCCTCTCATGCAGAGTCTTTGTTGCGCGAAGCTCGATTAGATACCTCCAATCTAGATTACGACGTTGTAGCAAAGATATTGTCTGATTACAAGAATGAGTTGATGAGTATTGATTCTATTAACAAAGCAACAATGATGGAATATATTAACAATGTAGTTAAAGCAACTGGTATACCTAATGCGGAAGAAGAATATAATTTGGCATATGATGAATTAGAGAATTTTCTGTTGCAATTTCTACAAATACAGACTCTTCAGAGCCAGATGATTAATTCCGTTACAAATGTATTATATATGGGTGACGACAATTGTTTGCATGATATCAAGGATGATTCTATTGTAATCAATGTCACTCAATACGCATCAGGTCTGAATGTAGAAGAGATAGAGAATTATGATGAATTAGCTATTAATTATATTGCTGACAAAATAATAGGTAGACAGAGAGCATTGTTTACATCCTTTGATTATGATGATGATGGCTACTATTTGACTGGCGATGGAGAAGAAGTATTTGTTGAAGATGTGAGGAAAGAATTGCTGCATAGAGCAGATGAGATATTGACTCAATTGTTGGATGTAGATGATCAAGGCGTAATTAATTCGCAAATAAATGATATTTATAATGATGGTACTGCAGATGCTAGCTTTGGCAATAGCAGCAATAGAAAGATTGGAAGAGCTGCATGGGAAGAGTCTAAGAAGAAGTTTAGTTCTAATAATCGAACAAAGAATCGTTTTGTAGATGACAATGACGAGGACGAGGAACAACTTGACAATTTAGAAAAATCTGATATAATAGATGATGTATCAGAAACATATAATAATGAATCAAAGACTAGACTTAATAATCTGAAAAAATCTCTAGGGGAACATAGCGTCAAGATAAATAAGAGATAAAGGGTAGGTGAGTAAATTGGCTAATAACGGAAGCAATAATACACCAATAATAAGGGCATCGCAAGTAGATTTGAGCGGCAAAGAATATTTATTTGATTGGGATAAGTGGACCAACAAAGGTTTTCGTAAAACTTTAGGAATGGAATATGAATATCTGGCAGATTTCTTCAGTCAGTTAAATGATATGATAGTTTTGAAAGGTAATAAGAAGACCAAACAGCCTATTAACAAAGAACCAGCTCCGTCCAAACCAGAGCCAAAGGGTAAGGAGCCCGAGCCAAAGGAAAAAGATCCTGAGAAGAAGAAAAAAACTGAACACAAGACTACTAGAGAGCGAAAACCAAGACCAAAGGTCAAGATTCCTCCTATGCCAGCAATGACTCCACAGCAGAAAGAAAGAGAAACTGATAGAGTAATGCGTATGCACGGCGTCAATGTAAATAATTCTACACCTGAAAGAAGACAAGAAATATCTAATTTTTATGGACAATTTTTGGATAAAACACCTGATGAAATTAGCAAAATATTAAAAGACGCAATTGCAAAAGATAAAAGCCACAAACTTAATCCAGCGGTGCTTACTGCATTAGATAGTGCTTTTACTGCATATAACCCAGATAGCAGAGTGGGCGGTACTCAGTCTAAAAATGCTAAAGATACTTTTCTTAAAATAATGGCAGAACTGGGAAGTGACAATGACAAAGGTAGAAGAATAATGATGGATGTTATTCCTACCGAGCATATGAAAATTGTTCTTGACGCTGCTAGATCTATGGATCCTAATAATAGTAATAAGGAATTTGTGATGCCTTACAAGTCTGATTTGCATAATATGGGGATAGATGGATTAGTTATTTTTGGCATACAACAAGCACTTGCCAAAATTGATGCCAACGATTTAAGTTCTGAAAAAGCTTCGAATATGTTGAAATCTGCAAGAGCGAACATCAAAGAAGTAAGAGAAGCATACCATGATACATACAAGGCCAATGGTCGTGCTACCAAGACTATTGGCAAAGAGGCAACTGAGGCTTCTAAATTTGTAGACAAAGAGCGAGAAAAAGTCAATAAAGAGCTCTATAAAGAATCGGTAGAAAAATCAATAGAAGAAGATAATTTGGCTAAAGAAACCGAAGGAATGAGCGACCACGAGAAGAAGAATTACGAGCATGATAAACAAGAGCGAGCCAAGTTATCAGAGACTAAGAAACGATTGCAAAGATCTAAGGAAGAGAGAGAAGGTGTAGAACAAGACGCGCCAGATCCTACTGTGCAAGAACCTATTAATGCCAAGAAGTATTACGAAGATAGATTGAAGAACTTGGAGGTTGAAGGTGAGATGGTGGTGCCAGAACAAACAACAGAAGTTGGTTTGCAGCCAAGACCTAGTACAAGAGCACAACAACCAAAACCTAATACACCTAACCAAGATGCAAGAAAGAAACAAGAAGAATTGGAAAATGAAGAAAGGGACATGTAGATATGTTCCTTTTTTGTATTAAATGATATAAAGAAGTTATTGAACAATATTATAGATATGTTGTTTCGACGAATTGTCATTAATTCTATAAAATCATTATTAAATAATATGAGTTAGCAATTAAATATTAATAAATATAATAATAGCAGCAATTTGTAATTACATTAGAATGTAGATAATTATTCTACTATGCAATCTATAATTAAGTTATAAAATATTGATATAGTAATTACTTTATTTGTTAGTCAAATTAGAAGCATATTTGTATCAATATATCCCAAAATGTTTGGGGATTCCTAGAGTTTTTGTTATACTAGTACCGAGTAGTGTGACAATTGTAATTTAAGTACGAAAGTTGGCTTAATATACGGATTTTTGACCAATACTGATTGAGATAATCTCTGAGGTTAAGTACGAGCAAATTAATAAAGAATTGGAGAGAAGTATGACAAAAGTAATAGTAGATGCATTCGGTGGAGATTATTCGCCAGAAGAGATTATCAAAGGTGCTGGCGAAGCACTAAAAGATAATACAGAATTAGAAATCGTGTTGGTTGGAGAACCTAATAGAGTTGGTGAATTGATGACCGAATACAATGTAGATAAGTCAAGAGTAGAGATAATCGAGGCTAATGAGATTATAACCAACGATGAAGCACCAACTGTAGCAATACGAACCAAGAAAGACAGTACAATCGTTAAAGCATTTGATGCTTTGCGTACTAGGGAAGATATCACTGGATTGGTTAGTGCTGGCTCTACCGGTGCTGTGCTGACTAGGGCTTTTCTAAAACTTGGTAGATTGCCTAATGAGAGGAGGCCTGCCCTTTGTACATAGTTGCCAACAGTGACTGGTGGTGTAGTGGGCATTGTAGATTGTGGTGCTAATATGGATTGCAAACCTATCAATTTGTTGCACTTTGCACTAATGGGTAATGCTTATCTTAAATCTGTGTATGGTATAGCAAATCCAAGAGTAGCTCTGCTTAGTGTAGGCGTAGAGGATCACAAAGGCAATGAATTGACCAAAGAAGTTTTCCACATGCTTCAGGATTCGCCCGAGATTAATTTTGTGGGAAATATGGAAGCAAGAGATTTGTTGACTGGTCAATATGATTTGGTTGTTTGTGACGGGTTTGCGGGTAATGTATTGCTAAAATCATCAGAGGGCGCTGTTTTGGCACTATTAAAGATGATGAAAACAAGTATAATGAGTCATGTAAGCAGCAAAATAGGTGCCTTACTTATGAAGAAGACATTTAAGGAACTGAAAAACACAATGGACTTTAATAACAAAGGCGGATCGGTATTATTAGGGACTAAGAAAATTGTAGTTAAATGTCATGGTGCTAGCAAAGCTACTAGTATCAAATGTGCTATTGAGCAAGTAATAGAAGCCAACAAATCAAATGTGTGCGAAATAATAGAAAAATCTATATCAGCGGCGGAAGAGACAAGTGAATAGTGATGATATTAATAAAATAGAACAGTCGATTGGATACAAATTTCATAATAAAGATCTGATTATTACTGCTTTTACCCATTCATCATATGCCAATGAACATGATGTGACTGACTACGAGAGACTGGAATTTCTGGGAGATAGTCTACTTGGCGCTATTACTACAATATATTTGTATAACAATTCTGCTAAGTCCGAAGGTGACTTAAGTAAATTCAAAGCAAAATTGGTATGTGCCAAAAGTCTTAGAAATGTAATTGCTGAAATGGGACTTGATAAATATATTTTAGTAGGTCGTAGTATTAATCATAATGCAATTCCTGACAACATTATTGCGGATGTGTTTGAGAGTATTGTAGGTAGTATATATCTAGATGGCGGAGTAAAAAGTGCATGGGATTTTGTGCACTCTAAGTTGCTAATTAGTCCTGAAAATGTGAGGAAAATATATTCGGAATTATTAGATTATAAAACAATGTTGCAAGAGAAATTACAGGCTAAGGGACTGAGTGCTGTGTATTTATCTGAAGATATCGGTACTGATCAGATGCCTAGATTTCATATTAGGTTAATGGTTGGCGGAAAGGTTTTAACTGAGGCAGAGGCAGAGTCTAAGAAAAAAGCCGAACAATACTGTGCAAAAACTATCCTGGAGAATAGTGGAGGTTTATTTTGAATTTTAAGCAAATAGAAATGGTGGGTTTTAAGTCTTTTGCCGACCCTATCAAGATAATATTGCAGCCTGGCATCAATGCAATTGTTGGGCCTAATGGTTGTGGCAAGAGTAATGTTGCTGATGCTATTAAATGGGTATTAGGTGAGCAGAGCAGCAAGAACTTGCGTGGTGATACAATGCAAGACGTTATATTTAAGGGTACTGAGAAAAGGAAAGGTACTAGTTTTTGTGAGGTGTCACTTACTTTTGATAACTCTAATAAGTTATTTAATACACCATTTGAAGAATTTACAATTACTAGGAAATTGTATCGAAATGGCGATAGCGAATATATGCTTAATCATACACCATGCAGGCTGAAGCAGATAGTAGAGATTGTGCAAAACACAGGTATAGGCAAAGGTGGATATTCTATAATTAGCCAAGGTATGGTTAGTAAAATATTACAAAGCAAACCAGAAGAAAGGCGAGTAATATTTGAAGAAGCCGCAGGCATAGCTGGCTACAAAGCTAAAAAGGTAGAGGCTGAGCGAAAACTAGAGCGAACTCAAGCCAATTTGGATAATATTCAGAATATTTTGTCTGAGATAGACAGGCAGTTGACACCATTGCGTAAGCAGTCGGAGACAGCAAAAATATACTTGAAGCTAAAAGAAGAATTAAAGATATTAGAAGTCAATGCTTATATATATCAATATGATTCTGCAAGTGAGAACAAAGAAATAATACAAGCCAAAATAGACTCTATATTGAAGGATATGTCTGGTAAGCAGAAAGAATTGGATGAGGTAACCAGAAGATATAATGAAGGATTTGCCAAGTTTAACAATTTAGATGTTGATATCAAGGCAGTGCACGATAAGATTTTAGAACTGACAGTTAATCTAGAGAAACAATTTGGTCAAAGTAATTTGGTTAAAGAAAAGATAAAGAATTTGGTAGGAGAGGTGACTCGTGTAACCGAGGCCATAGAAAGCAACAAGGCGGCTATAGCAAAGATTAACGATCAGATTTACTTTACCAAGAATAACAAGATTGCCAAAGAGAATAATTTGTTTGTAGAGAAGAATAAATTAAAAGAGTATGAGCATTCTTATATGGAGGTTTGTAGCGAGTTAAAGATAGGCGAAGAAGAAGCAATGGATATGCAAAAGAGTCTATTCGATTCGTTAAACAAATTATCCGATGTCAAGGCTAAGGTAAGTGCTCTAAAAGTTGAGAAAGAGACATATAATAGCAGTCTAGAAGTTGCGTTGTCCGATAAGTCAGATTTGAATAAGAAGTTAATTAACTTAAAAGCAGTAGAAGAAGATAGTCTGGCCAAATTGCAACAAATGTCTAAGACCAAGAAAGAATTAGAGTTAGAAATAGGTGCATTGACCGACAAAAACAAAGAACTGAACGGAAATATCGCACTATATCAGTCTAAATTGCAAGATATTAACGCTAATAGAATATCTCTAAGACAACATCTTAACATATATCAATCAATGCAGAAAGAATACGAAGGCTTTGCGGGTGCTGTAAGAAAGTTATTGAAAGACTCGGAAAACAATGAAGAATTAAAGAAGAGAATTGTTGGCGTAATTGCTAATTTAATTAAAGTCCCAGATAGATATCAGACGGCAATTGAGATGGCGTTGGGTAGCGCAGTTCAAAATATTGTAACTATGTCTGATGAATATGCTAAGTATTTAATTAATTATTTGAAGCAGCACGAATATGGTAGAGTCACATTCTTACCTATCAATACGGTCAAAGCCCGTTATTTAGATAATAGATTCAGAAATAATCTTAAGAGTTCGGGCGTGTGCGGGGTAGCATCAGAACTGATATCTTATGATAAATCGATCGAGCCAGTAATATCATCATTGCTAGGCACAACAGTAATTGTTGATACAACCGACATTGCCGTTGTTTTGGCCAAAAATACAGGCTACAATTTCCGAATAGTTACGCTAGATGGCGACATATTTTCAACTCAAGGCAGTATTACAGGTGGTAGCAAAAAGACACAAGGCACCAATATTTTAAGTAGAGAAACTGAAATAGAGCAAACTGCTAAGGCATTGGCAAAATCTGACATAGAATACAAAAATACAGCAGATATGTTGGCTGGCCTTAATGCAGAATATACCGAATTAAAGGGCAAAATTGATAATTTGTTGGATAATCTGCATAATTTAGACATTGAGTATGCTAAACAAAATGAAATATATTCTAATCTTAATAGCACCAAAGTCGCTATGGAGAACGATATCTGCAAACTTGATTCGAATATTGGCAAGTTCAATCAAATGGTTCAGAGTATCAATGCTGAATTGGGTAGACTAGAATCCACAGAAGGTGAATTAAGTCAAAATCAGAATAGCATCAATGACAATCAGAGCGAATTTGCTGTATTGAAAGCTAAGCGAGATGAATTAGTTAATGCAATGACCGAGACTAAAATAGTAATTGCTAGTGGTGACAGCGAAATTGCCGCTATCAATGCTGAATTGGATAGACTTAATGAAGAAATTGGGAAAATAACCGAGCAAAACATAGAATTTGGCAAGCAACTTGCATTAAACAAACGTATGCTAGAAGAATATGAGAAGACTAGCAATATCAATGGTCTAATGGCGATGAATGAGTCTAGCGAAAAAGAGATTAGTGACGCTAAGGCAGAATTAGACAATCTAGAGAGGTCGAAGGCAAGTTTGCAAGCTGACTTACGTTATTATGATGACGAGAGATTAAGATTGAGCGATGAAGTTAATAAGTTGCAAGATCGTAAATATCAGCAAGACCTTAACTTAACCAAAGTTGATACGGATATTGAGGCAATGCAAGAGCGTGTATGGGAAGAATATGAGTTAACATATAACAGTGCTTTAGCATTTAAGCAAGATATATTTGATGTCAAGTCTGGTTTGCAAGAAATTAATAGAATTAAAAAGCAAATTCAAGGACTAGGCAATATCAATATCAACGCGATAGAAGATTGTAAACTTCTTGAGGCAAGACATGGCAATATGTACGAACAAGCACAAGACTTGTTAAAAGCGGAGGCGGATATTAAGGAAATAATCAAATCTCTATCTGATGAGATGACTGATATATTCGTAACCGAATTTAACAAAATCAATGAGAATTTTGGCATTATATTTAAGGAATTGTTTGGCGGTGGTCATGCATCACTTGAGTTGTTAAAAGCCGATTCTGTGCTTGACGCAGGTGTAGAGATTGTTGCTGTTCCACCAGAGAAAAAACTTAATAGTACCAAGTTGCTGTCAGGTGGTGAGCAAGCATTGGTAGCTATAGCAATACTGTTCGCTATACTAAAATTAAAGCCAATGCCATTCTGCTTATTAGATGAGATAGAAGCACCATTAGATGAGGCAAATGTATATAGATTTGTGCAATACCTAAAACGATATGCAGGTGAAACACAATTTATAGTAATCACCCACAAGAAGCCAACAATGGAATATTCGGATTGTCTATTCGGCATTACTATGGAAGAAAAAGGTGTGTCAAAAGTAGTTTCGGTTAAGTTGAACGAAGCAGTTAGTATGGCAGAGGTAAAATAATGGGATTTTTTAGTAAAATATTTGCAGGACTAAAGAAAACAAAAGATGCATTATTTGGCAAAATTAGTGCTATATTTCACGGGGAATTGGATGATGAATTCTTTGAAGATTTGGAATATTCGCTGATTTCATCGGACATTTCAGTCAATGCAACTACAGAGATTATAGATAATGTTAAGAAAATCTCGAAGAAGAAAAAGATTAAAACCATTGACGAATTTAAGGATGCCTTAAGAGAAGCTATGGCAGAAATCTTAGAAGTTGAAGATGAAGAAGAGTCTTATCCTTGTGCTTATACAATTGTGGGGGTTAACGGGGTAGGCAAGACTACTGCTATTGGGAAATTATCCAAGAATTTTAAGTCGTTAGGCAAAAGCGTGCTTATGGTTGCAGGAGATACATTCCGAGCCGCAGCTGCTGACCAGTTGACCGAATGGTCAAAGCGAGCAGGGGTAAGGATAGTTAAGTATCAAGAAGGTGCCGACCCAGGTGCAGTTGTGTACGATGGGCTGCTTAGTGCCAAAGCCAAACACGAAGATGTGGTATTGATTGATACCGCTGGCAGATTGCAAAATAAATCTAACTTAATGGAAGAACTGAAAAAGATTAATAAAGTAATCGACAAAACGTGGGATGGGGCGAGGAAAAATTATATAGTTCTGGATGCAACGACTGGACAAAATGCCCTTAGTCAAGTAGAAATTTTTAACGAGATTATACCGCTAGATGGCATTATACTGACCAAATTAGATGGTACTGCTAAAGGTGGGGTTGTATTCTCAATTGTTAAAGATTACAATATTCCTGTTAAATATATTGGTATAGGCGAAGGAATAGACGATTTGCAAAAATTTGATGCAAAAGCGTTTATAGATTCTATTATATAATATTTCAGTTGATAAAATTTTACCAAATAGTATATTATTAAGACAAAAAAATTAAAATATTGTTAAATGTTATATCAAATTACTATTAATAAGTATTGTTATTTGGTATAATAACTAAGCAGTGGCAAAATTGTTATAGATTATTTATGTGATGTTATTATGCATTTAGGCTGAATATTATAGAGTATAAATAATTGCAGAAAATATTTAATAAAAAAATTAAGGAGAAAAAAATGTTAAGTTTGTTAAACGCAAAAAGTATGCCAGTATGGATAGAGAATTCATTCCCTATTATTCAGATTATATTACTAGCTCTAATTTCATTATTTTCTATTGTTGTAATTATAGCAGTATTGAAGAATCCATCCAACCCAGAAGGTGGTACTAATGCTATTACTGGCATAAGTGACAGTTATTATATGCACAACAAAGCAGACACCAAAGAAGGCAGGCTAAAAAGACTAATTATTATATCGGTTTCTAGCATATTTGCTTGCACAATTGTATATTTTGTTTTGCAATTGATACTTAATTCTTTTGCTGCATAGTAGAGTAATATTTGTATTATTTGTTGTGACTACATTATGACAAGCGATAGTATTAAACTAATAAATAGTATTACAATATTAATACATTGATACTATAGACTATATTGTGTATAAGTTGCTTAATTTGCTTAGTTTCTAGTACTATGCATAATTAATATTTATGGCTAAAGATAGCCATAATTATTAAAACAATTATTTTAGAATAAAAGAGTAAATAATGGTTGAATATTATAGGATAATGGCATTAGACTATGGTGATGTTAGGATAGGTATTGCATTGAGTGATTTAACTCGTACAATTGCCAATGGATATGAAAATTATACTAGAGTTAATGATGGTAAAGATGTGGAGCATATTGCTGACATTGCCAAAGCCAATAATGTAAAACTAGTTGTGTTTGGGTTGCCATACAATATGGACGGAACCGCCAGCAATCAAACAATTAAGACACAAAATTTTGCCAATATGTTTGCAGAAAGGACAGGGTTAGAAATCAAATTTCTTGACGAAAGACTGACTTCGAAATTGGCTGAACGAATGTTGATTGATGCGGATATATCTAGAGCAAAACGAAAAAATGTTCTTGACAAATTATCTGCTACAATTATTCTGCAAGACTATTTGAATCAAATTTAGTGAATTAATTGAATATAGTTAGTATATTTTGAAAATTTGAATATAAGGAGAATAAATAATGGAAGAGAAATCGCCAGTTGAGTTGTTGTTGGATGAGAACAACAACGACAATATCAAGCTATATGATGAGAAAAATAATTGCATAGAGTTTGAGCAAATTGCTACTATCCCTATGGAGGAAAAGATTTATGTTATCTTAAAGCCTGTTACTCCTATGGAAAATGTTGCCGACGATGAGGCAATTGTATTCGAGATTCAAGAAATTGATGACGAAGATTGCCTGGTTGTTGTAACCGAAGATAAGGTGATTGATAAAGTCTTTGCCGAATATTATGAGATGTTAAAGGCAGAGGGTATTGAGGTAGAATAGGATATATTTATGCTATTCAACATTTACTGGTTTTAATTTAATAAAATTTATAAAAAGTCTATATAGGTCGTTTTAGAAAATTTGAGTATGGCAGTCAATTTTGGCACTATACAAGTTTTGTGGCGCGTTAATGGATAGACTTTTTTGTTTGTAGAATCACTGATTAATAATAGTTAGAAGATAATAAATTATTTAGTCTAAAATTGCTGTCATTATAGATGGAGCGAAATTATTAATTATGATTAATTATATTGTAAATGCAAATAATAAAAAATTTGGAAATTATGCACAAATATTTGGCGAATTAACATTATATGTTTGGCTAAAATAATATAATTTGTTATCATAATTAGGTAAATAAAAAATCAAAACAGGAAGGTTATTATGAACATTGAAGAAATAAATATGTATATGGACGATTATCGTGCTAGTCTAGACAAAGCATATGACCATTTGTTAGAAGATATGGCCACCATTCGTGCCGGCCGAGCTAATCCTAAATTGGTTGAGAAAATACTGGTAGATTACTATGGTGTACCTACACCTATCAATCAGATGGCTACTATATCTGTACCAGAGGCTAGAATGCTGTTAGTGTCTCTATGGGATAATAGTATGCTAAAAGCTGTGACCAAGGCTATTAATGAGGCTAATATTGGTGTTACACCTAGTGATGATGGCAGAGTAATTAGGCTTGTCTTTCCACAACTAACCGAAGAGCGACGTAAAGAGTTTGCCAAAGAAATCGCTAAAATGACAGAGGCGTGCAAGGTTGTGTGCCGTAATGCTCGTCGAGACGTGTTAGATGAATTTAAGAAAATGAAGAAAGACAACGAGTTGACCGAAGACGAGTTGGCGAAGTTGGAAAAAGATGTTCAGAAAGTTTTGGATGATATCACAGCCAAAATCGACAAATCTAGCGAACAAAAACAAAAAGAAATTATGACAACTTAAGTTTTTGTGCATATATTATACTAAGAATTAAGTAGTTATTATTTTTTATGACACAACCAAGTAGTGATATGGCATATGTCATAATCTATATGTCGCACTAGTTAAGGTGATTATTAACTGTTATGAATTAATTAGTCTAACTACATAATTATCAATTTTATTTGGATGTAGGTGCAGATTTGAAAAACGAAACAACTAAGATGCCTATTCATATAGCATTTATAATAGACGGCAATGGCAGATGGGCGAAAAAACGTGGTTTGCAAAGAAGTGTGGGACACAAAGCGGGATTCAATAGACTAAAAAAAGTAATTAGAAGATGTTTTGAATTAGGTATTAAATATGTATCAATTTATGCTTTTAGTACCGAAAATTGGAATAGGCCCAAGGCAGAAATTGATGGACTAATTAATATTTTTAAGAAATACTTTGACTCTAAAAGTTTTATTGCAAATTATCCCGATACTAAGGTTAATATAATGGGAGATTATTCTGTTTTTCCTCAAGATTTAGTGGATACAGCAGATGACTTGGTAGCAAGGACCAAACAAAATGACAAATTTATATTAAATATTGGTGTTAATTATGGCGGCAAAGACGAACTAGTAAGAGCAGTTAATAATATAATTGCAGATGGTCTAACTAAGGTAGATAGAAATGTAATTGACAGATATCTATACACTGCAGGACAGCCAGAACCAGATTTTATCATTAGGACTAGTGGCGAACAGAGACTAAGCAATTTTATGTTATGGCAATGTGCTTATAGCGAATTATATTTCCCAAAAGTCTTGTGGCCTGATTTTGATAACAAAGAATTACAAAAAGCACTAGAAGTGTATAGCAAAAGGGTACGCCGATTTGGCAGTATCAAAGAGGAGAATACTAATGAAACAGAGGTTAATATCTAGCATATTTATTGTATTATATATGGTAGCTGCTGTGGCTGGCAGACTGATTTCGCCATATATATTTGATGTTCTAGTACTACTAGCAGGAACGGCTGCGATTGTAGAGATGACCAAAGCATATGCTCATTCTAGGAGATATGTTAACGAATATATTGCAACTTCATATATTTTTATGTTGTATATAGGTGTAATGTATGCAGTTTTCTGCAAAGGAAGTATTGGACAAGTACTACTATATTTCTTAATTTTGGGTGCAGCATACTATCTATTGCAATTATTGATTGCTTTAATTTTCAAAGAGAACACCAAGAATGAAATGTTAAAAGCAAATTGCAATATGGGATATGTGAAATATAGTTTTCGCAAAGCAGGTTATGGGATGCTAATTTATTTGTATCCTAGTGTTCTGATGGGATTGCTATTTGTAATTAATCATTTTAACAATTTCTTTGTATCTACTCTTACATCTACCGAGGGTATTCAGTCAGTTGCGATTATTGTAGACTTTATTGTTATTTCTTTGTTTGTTGCAACAACATTTACTGACACATTTGCTTTGCTAGTAGGCAGCCGAGTCAAAGGCCCTAAGTTGTGCCCAAGAATAAGCCCTAATAAGACTATTAGTGGAGCTATTGGCGGATTCTTATTTGGTCTTATTGGTGTATTGGGAACATATATGTTGTATACAACCAATTCAGACTTCAATACTTTGATTGATGGCCTAAAAATTGGATGGGCACCTATAATTGTGTATGCTGTACTGGCACCTATCGTGGCAATCTTGGGCGATATGTTAGCAAGTGTAGTGAAGAGAAAGATGGATATAAAGGACTATGGCAGCGTCTTTCCTGGTCACGGCGGAGTAATGGACAGGGTGGATAGTCTATGTATGGTAGGTGCGCTTGCATTTATGATTGGTTGGATAATTATCTTCTAGGATATACGCATATCAATCAATATGCCAGTAATACAATATTAATATAGTAGTAGTTAACGGATTTGCTATCGATATACTATAGTTAATGACATAATAGATATTGAGATAGAATTTTTTGATTATTAGTTTACAATATGGCTGTTAGCGTCTTTGCTTGCCACTGTTTGATAGCAGTGGCAAATTGCAGTCTGCTACTAGTTCGTGGCGACTGCATTACAAGCCGTCTGCCTTGGCAAAGACAGCATAACTCAAATAACATTGTGCGGCTACGCTGCAGTACAAATACCAAGTAAATAGGAGATTACAATGCTTAGTTTACTTAATAGTTTTGCCAGTGTAATGACAACAATTGGATATATAATATTGGCTATAATAATGTTTGCGATTCTTATATTCATCCATGAGTTAGGGCATTACACGGCGGGCAAAATTTTCAAATTCAAAATTAATGAATTTTCGCTAGGGTTTGGTAAAGCAATTTATTCTAAAAAAAGAAAAAATGGTGAAGTTTTTTCTATCCGTATAGTACCTCTTGGGGGATATTGTGCCTTTGAGGGCGAAGAAGGCGGAAGCGATGTAGAAGGTGCTTTTAATAAGCAAGCTTGGTGGAAACGCTTAATAGTGTTATTTGCAGGCGTATTTTTCAACTTCGTTTCAGCAATTAATGTGGCTATTCCGCTACTTATGGTATGCGGCAATGCAATACCTAGGATAGTCAGTTTTACGGATGATTGTCCTAATCATATAGAATATAATATGGAGACTTTGCAGCAAGGTGATATTATAACTGCAGTTAATGGCGTCAAGCCTACATATCTTAATGGTGGCATTGTTGGATTAACTAGAGAACAGAAAGATAACCCTTATACACTAACAGTATCTAGAGATGGTGTAACAGTAGATATAGATGTAACTAATATGCTTTTGACCGATGCTGAGGGAAATGAATATTATGGCATAGGTATGAATGTAGAAATGGTAAAATATTCGTTCTTCGAAGCATTGGGAATGAGTATTCCATTTTGTTTTGAAATTGCAGGAGAATGCTTAAGGATATTGTGGTTCCTAATTACAGGCAGACTAGACCTCAAACAGTTAGGTGGCCCAATAACAGTTATTAGTCAGGTTGCTAATGCGGCAAGTGTATCACTACTGTACTTGCTACTATTCTTCCCTGTTATTGCAATTAATTTGGCTGTATTTAATTTCTTACCACTGCCAGCGTTGGATGGTGGCAGATCGGTCTTTGTGTTGATAGAGGCCATCCGAGGTAAACCAATCAAACCAGAGATAGAGAATAAAATACATTCTATCGGACTTTTGATATTGTTTGGCTTTGTTGTTGTGGTGGATTTCTTGCAAGTATTTGTGTGGTAAAATGAACAATTTATTAAATTATCTTTATACACAAGATGAAATATTTAAGCAAATAGTAATCACAAGTGTAGAGTATCAATTAACTTCCAATATTTTGGTTGTTAAGGCACAATACACTTGCGATACTTTTTCTGATGTGTCCAAAGAAAAATTAGCAAGTAGCATTTCAGAGTTTTTTGGCAGAACAATGCGTGTAGAGATTAAATGCAAGAAATATTACGTAGACGAAGATGTAATTACGCAATATATCACTGATTATATTGTTACAAAACTACCTAGTGTAGATTTGAATACTGATAATCAACATATTGATGTTGCAATCAGTGGCGATAATATGTACATTGTTAATATTTACCTTGCTGCAGATAGTTATGCTTATCTAGACAAACTTAACTTTGTGGACACAATTCGTGATTATTTGCAATTAATTACCAAAGAGGAATATACTATTAATCTAATCTCAATAGATACTTCCTCACACAATGATGACATTTTGACAGAACGAGAACATGTAGTTAAATCATCGGATATTGCCCAAATAATTGATTACGAGCCAATAGAAGTGAATAACATAACTAATATTATAGGAGATATAAGTGCAGATTTTGTCTACCCTATTGCTAGCATTGTGGGGCAAGAAAAAGCCATATTTTGTGGAACAATTAAGTATTATAGGGTGACAGAATACGAGAGTAGGTTTAAGTCAAAAGATGGCACCGTAAAGAAAAGTCAGAGAGCAAACTTTGTTTTATTTGATGGTAGTGGCAGAATAAATTGTGTATTGTTTCCTAAGCAATCGGATATTGAAAAATTAGAAGATTTGTCGGATGAAGAACAGGTTATTGTGGCTGCAGACATCGAAGACAACGAAGAACGCGGACTTAGTTGTAAAATAAAATCTATTGCCAAGTGTACTTTTTCGCCATATCAAGAGCCTGTCAAAGAAATTAAGAAAAAATCCGTTAATGCAGATTATAAATACATATTTCCTAAGCCATATATTGTCAAAACTCAAAGTGATTTGTTTACTGAGGCAGAAGTAGTAGATGAGTATTTGCTTAATAATGAGATTGTTGTCTTTGACTTAGAGACCACTGGATTAAACGTTAACGAATGTGAAATTATTGAGATAGGTGCAGTGAAGATGCGTGGCGGACAAATTGTGGAAACATTTGATACATTGGTCAAGCCTAAATTACCTATTCCAGCTGATGCAACTAAGGTTAATAATATCACTAACGAAATGGTTGCTGACTGCTTAGATATAGACAAGGTTTTTCCGGATTTTTATAAGTTTATAGATGGCACGGTATTAGTGGCCTATAACATTGCATACGACTGTGGTGTATTACAAGCCTATGGTGATAAGAATGGATACGATATCAATAATAAACAATTGGATGCTTTGAAACTGGCAAGAATAGCATTGCCTGGATATAAGAGTCACAAGTTGGGCAAAGTGGTAAAGTTATTAAATATAAAATTAGATAATGCACATAGGGCACTATTTGATACGATCGCTACGGCTGAGGTGTTGAAGGTAACATTGAATATGTTGACGAAGGAAGATAAGGAGGGGATTCTCCCATAAAACGCCGCTCATTTCTTCAAGGCTGATGTTATGAACAAAAAAATAGAGACAAGAGGGTTAGATTTATTCTAGTCGTCAAATATATTAATTTCTCCGCTGGTGACGGCAAGGTCAAGGCGTTCGAAATTAACATATTTTCCTCCTAGAATTATATGCGTAATCTTAGTCTCTATTTTTTTATTCAATCCACCTCAGTTGAAATTATTCGCTCTTAGAATAATAAGGACGAGAGATAAGTATAGGGGAATAATTGCCGAGATGTGCCCGTAATGAGAGAGTGTAGATATATACTATATTCACAAGTCTAACGCCGTTCATTTCTTCACGGCTGATGTTGTGCCGGCGTGTCCATAATTTTTGGTTAACGCAATTAATAAAATACCTATATTTCTCCACTGGCAGCGGCGAGGCTGAGGTGTTCGAAAT
>CAMEKS010000008.1 GCA_945921465.1 uncultured Clostridia bacterium
ACTTTATGCCTACTATTAATTAAGGCTTGTAATGATGGTACTGCAAACTCTGGAGTTCCCATAAAAATTATTTTCATATAACTGCCTCTTTATTTGGTAGATTTAGAATATTTTTTCTCAGAGCCTTTTATCATTTTATCAGTAAATAATGTACCATTAAGGTGATCAATTTCGTGACACAGTGCTCGTGCCAAAAAATCACAACAACTCAAAGTCATTTCATTACCATAACGGTCAAAACCTTTTACCGTAATATTATAAGGCCTTTCTACATCACCATTAATATTCTTCACACTTAAGCAACCCTCTACGCCTACTTGGCTACCAGATTGTTTTGTTATAACTGGATTGATTAATTCTAATTTTTGACCATTAGTCTCTACTATGATTACTTGCCTCAGTACGCCCACTTGTGGTGCTGCAATTCCACAACCATTAGCAGTTACCATGGTGTCATACATATCATCTAGTAACTGTGTCAGATTTTTATCAAAAATCTTAACAGGTTTACTTACTTTTCTCAAGATTTCATTATCTTGCATAATAATTGTTCTTAATGCCATTTCTTCTCCTGTATAAATTATTTATATATACTCTAATAATATATCATATATTTAATTTATTTGCAAGTGACCTAATATGGCCGAAATTATATGCAAATATAATAATTGTGTATTAAATATATATTTTGACTAAATTATGTAATTAAATATTACATTTTTGCTGTATTTCATCAAACCATTTCAATAAAACTAGTATCGATAATGATTATATATATCCATATTGTATTTTTTGATTAGCTTAACGATAATGGATTATTTTCTACAAATATAGATGTTTTAGAATTTGTGCTATCGCTTAGTATTGCATATATTTCCTTAAGAACCTTTTCTGCAATATCTATAGAATATCTAAATATAACTTGATAACGATATTTATCTTTTAATTTGTTTTGAGGACTCTGCATTGCCTGAAAATAATATATCTTATTTTTGTATTCCAATTTAATTTGTTTTAGTTTTTCAAAAACAATCCTTGTATTCTCTCTCGCTTTTTCTTGCGATTCACTAGAAATAAGAATTCGTGTCACTTGAGCAAATGGAGGGAAATTTGTTGTTTTTCGCAAGTTGATTTCTTTATTATAAAAAGCTTTATAATTATAACTAGCTACGAGATTGTAGACATAATTTTTTGGAAAATATGTCTGTAATATTACCTTACCTTCGGCTTCACTTCTGCCTGACCTACCCGCTACTTGAGTAATTAATTGAAATGTTTTTTCTGCGGCTCGGTATTCTCCAAAATATAAACTAAGGTCTGCATCTAATATACCGACTAAATCTACTGCAGGGAAGTCATGACCTTTCGCAATCATTTGTGTTCCAACAAGGATTGATGGTTTTGTTTTGCCAAATTCGTTTAATATATTGGCATAACTATCTTTATTTCGAGTATTATCTACATCCATTCTTATAATAGGGACATTAGGAAATAATTCTTGAAGGTCCTGTACAACCCGTTGTGTACCCACTCCGCCGAATTTTATCTCGTCGCTACCACATTCTGGGCATTTGGTAATTGCCTTAAATCTTTTACCACAGTAGTGGCATTTCAATTCGTTACACTCTTTATGATAACTCAAAGTGATATCACAAGAAGTACATCTAGGAATATAACCACAATTACGGCAACTAACATATGAAGAAAAGCCTCTTCGATTAATAAATATCATCGCTTGATTTTTTCGCTCTACAGTTTTTGCAAGTTCTGATAATAATATTTGACTAAATTCAGATGTGTTGCCTGATCTAAATTCTGGCAACATATCTATTATATCAATGTTCGGCAGTGCCTTATTGTTTGCTCTTGTTGGCAATTCTAGTCTTGTTATTTCACCTGTCTCTGATTTATAATAAGTCTCAATATTGGGAGTAGCACTGCCTAAAACAAGAGGACAATTGTTATACCTTGCTCTTATATCGGCTACTTTATTTGTTTCGTATCTAGGATTGGAGTCAGAAATATATGAATTATCGTGTTCCTCGTCTATAATAATTATTCCAAGATTGTCTATAGGTGCAAATATTGCACTTCTTGCACCAATTACAATTTTTGCTTTACCCTCATAGATTCTATTCCATTCGTCAAATTTTTCTCCCACACTCAATCCGCTATGAAGTAGCGCGACATCATCGCCAAAAATACTGCCAAATATAGAAATCATTTGCGGAGTTAGCGATATCTCAGGCACAAGCATTATTGCAGTTTTACCTTTAGCGAGACAATTTTTGATACATCTAATATATACTTCAGTTTTGCCACTTCCAGTAACACCAAATAACAAAAATTTGTTATAATCAGATTTTGTAATTGTATCGATTGCTGATTGCTGATATATATTAGGAATAATATCTTTATTGTCACGTTTTTGAAACTTGATTGAACGATATTTAATGATTTTATCTTCAATACAAATTTTGTCATTTAATAATTTACAGACCACGCTGTTGCCATACTTTTTACTTAATTCTGTATAATTACATTCGCCTTGTTGTTGCAAAAAATTAATTAGAGCAATAGGATTTCGGCTATTTTTAGGCAAATTATTAATATATTCTTCGAGGTTAACATCTTTGTTAAGATGGATTAATCTATTATATTGAGTTCTAGTTTTGCCATTTCTTATTTCTGATGGCAGGACTAATTTGATTACGTCGACGTATTTAAGAAATAATTGATTTTTTAATTGCAAAATTAGATTAAGAATATCAGGCTTTATAATACGACCAATAATTACTTTAGATACTTCTTTAACTTTATCTATAGGATAATCAGTTGAACTTTTAGTCTTCAATACAAAACCGTCAATTGTTCGTTTACCAAAAGGCACTCTAACCAAATCACCAGCAGACACTAAAAAACTATCAGGTATTTTATAATCAAATACCCTATCTACTTCACTATTAGTTACATCTACTATTACTTCTGCAAACATTAATTTCCTTATAAGAAAAAAATCTATTGTAAAAATAGATTTTATTCTGTAATATTTTCTTTATTATCCAAATCTTCTTCGGCTACTACTTTACCTTCGTAGATTTCATCAATAGCTCTAGTTACATCTGGTTTTTCATTTAATTCTTCTTGAGAAAGATTTCTAGACAAGAATTTTGCTCTTTTACCAGCCATAACCGCCAACTTATAAGGGCTACCAACTTTTTTAATCAGATCATCAATAGGTGGTTCTAGTAACATCTTTTCTGCTCCTTGTTAATCTCTTTTACATAGGTATTATATAATAATTAATTAATTATTTCAACTCATTTTTGCTTAAATTTAGCAATTTCAACAATTCGTCCTCTTCTATTATTTTTATTCCTAATGATTTTGCTTTATCTAATTTGCTGCCAGCGTTAACACCCAGCAATAAGGCATATGTGTTCTTACTTACTGATGATGTGATACTTGCACCTAAGTTTTCCATAATTTCAGTTAATTCAACTCTACCAAAATTATCAAAAGTTCCGCTTATTACAACATTTTTGCCATTAAACTGGTTATCTTTAATTACTTTTCTATTATAATTAATTGATATTCCGCAATCAATCAATTCATTAATTTCGGAAATATTGCGCGTGTCTCTAAAATAATTGTAAATACTTGCTGCAATTATCTCGCCAATGTCATTAATATTAGCTAAGTCTATTATACTTGCATTCATTAATTCTTCAATCGAATTAAATGTATTGGCCAAGTCTTTAGATGTTTTGTCACCCACTCCTGTGATACCTAATGCATAAATAAAGTTAGCAAAATTGCACTGCTTACTCTTTTCAATGCTTTTAAGAAAATTATCAGCTTTCTTGGACTTGAAAGAATCTAATTGTAGCAATTCTTCTCTAGTAATGTAATATAAATCTACAGGCGAATTAACATCTAACTTATCTCTAAACAATTCTATTGTTTTATCACTAACACCCTCTATATTCATAGCATTGCGACTACAAAAATGAATAATTTTTTGACACACTTGACTATTGCAACTAATTTTGTTAGGGCAAAATAAGTTAGCGCCATCTTCTACTAACTTTGTTCCACAATATGGACAATACTCTGGTTTGACTATGTCAATACTGTCGCTATTATGTTGAGCTACATTTAATATTTCTGGTATTACTTCATTGCTTCTTCTTACGAAAACTAGGCTATTAATTTTAACATCTTTTCGTTTTATATCTCCATAATTATTAAGTGTTGCTCTTCTAACCGTAGCTCCGGCCAGTTCTACTGGTTCAATTTCGGCAATAGGTGTTAATTTACCTGTTCTGCCCACTTGCCATATAATTTTATTAACTTTAGTTGTTTTTTCTTGAGCTTCATATTTATATGCTATTGCCCATTTTGGAAATTTATTAGTATATCCAATTTTGTCCCTAATTGCTAAATTATTAACTTTAACAACTGCCCCATCTATCATAATATCAAAACTATTTTTAATTTTATCAATTTCTTGTACTGCTTTAATTACACCTTCTTTGTTAGTTACTTTGAAGTAATCCCAACTAGCGAAGTTATTATCTATTATGAATTTATGAACATCTGCTTGTGTTTTTAATTCTGCATTGTTAACTTCTAATATGTCATACATAAATAGATCTAGATTACGGTTTTTTACCACACTAAGGTCCAGGTTTCTAATAGCACCTGCTGCTGCATTCCTTGCATTTTTTAATGGTTCATTGCTATGTTTATTTAGTTCTTCTAGTACACTATTTCTAATCATAGCCTCACCCATAACAATTAAGTGATCTTTATAATTAATTGCTTTGGGAAAAGAATTTATCATATATACTTGTTTCGTTACATCTTCTCCAACAACTCCATTCCCTCTAGTTGAAGCTTGAACCAACTCTCCATTTTCAAATTTGGCTAGTATCCTTAATCCATCGTATTTAACCTCTACGCTAAACTCATTAACACCCCATTTGTTGTACATATCTTCTAGCCAATTACTTAATTCTTCATAACTATTGCACTTATCCAAACTGTATAATTTGGCTGGATGATTTACTTTCTTAAACCCTTTTAATATTTCATATCCAACATTTTGGGTGGGTGAATTTGGCAAAATATATCCTGTTTCTGCCTCTAACTTGGTTAATTCTGTCAACATCGCATCCCAATCGGCATCAGAAATAGTTGGATTGTCTAAAGTATAATAGTTATAACTATGTCTATTAATTTCTTTAACCAATTCATTAATTCGTACTTTTTTATCCATATTATACCTTTATTTTTTTAATATTTTTAGCGGTGCGAAATCAAGTGCCAACTTCTTTACGCCAATAGTATCAAATTGACATACAGCATATGTATTATCGCCATTTCTTTCAATTTCTATAATTTTACCAACACCAAATTTACTATGGAATACCGTTACGCCAATTTTATAGTCAGAAAATTTGTTGGCTTGTGTCGCTTTATTATTCTGATTATACACGAACCCAAATTCAGTGGCAAAATTCCCCATATTATTTGTTGGCTTAGTTTGGTAAAAACTATTATTTGCAGAATAAGAATTATTATAATTTGTATCTAATTTATTGTTATATTGTTGATTATAACTATAATTATTGTTACTATTCAATATTTCTTGCTTCATCTTAATTGCAGACATATTCATTTCTTTAATAAATCTGCTTTCTAATCGGACTGATCTTACACCATACAAAAATCGAGATTTTGCTCTAGTGATATATAATTTTTTGCGAGCACGAGTAACTGCGACATACATCAGTCTTCTTTCTTCTTCCATATCATCTGGATTATCAAATGCACGTGATAGTGGAAATGATCCATCCTCTAAACCAATAATAAATACATAATCATACTCTAACCCCTTACTTGCGTGTACGGTAGAAACACTGACATTGTTGCCATCGGCATTGCTTTCTTCAATTGAATTCTCTAGTGATACACTTTCCAGATACTCCAATAACCCCATCTCAGGATTGTTCTCTTCAAAAGTTTTTATTGATTGCTGCAACTGTTCAATATTTGCTTTTCTATCAATATCTTCATCAGAGCCAGTGTTGTATTGTTCTATTATGGCAAATTTGTTTATTAATGTTTTAACGAATTCAGACAGGCTGCAATCTTGATACAAATTCATCAATTCTTTCATTGTTACAGCAAATTCGTTGGTTTTTACTTTTAGTTTTGATAGTTCGGGATAATCATCAATATCTAAAATTACTTCTAATATAGATTTGCCATTCGATCTTGCAATAGTTGATAATTTGTCTATACTGGCCTGCCCAATACTACGTTTTGGATAATTTATAATACGAATGCAACTTGTATTATCTTTTGGATTAATTATTAATCTAAGGTATGCCAATACATTCTTTATTTCTAATCTATCAAAAAACTTAAATATGCCACTTACTATATAAGGAATATTATAATTTAGTAATTTTTCTTCGATTAGCCTAGACAATGCACTTATTCGCATCAATACGCCTATTTGGTTCAATCTTACGCCGCATCCAACTAGGTTATGTATAGTCCTTGCCACATATTCTGCTTCTTCGTATTCGTCATTGGCTTGATTATATACTACACGTTCGCCTTCTTCGTTTTCAGTATATAGAGTTTTTTCTATTCTAGATGTATTGTGTTTTATAAGTAAATTTGCTTTTTCAATAATATTTTTAGTACTTCTATAATTTTGCTCTAGTTTATATATTTTTACATTGTCAAATTCTCTTATATAGTTTTTAATATTATCTATATTGGCTCCACGCCAAGTGTATATACACTGATCTTCATCACCAACTACAAATATATTATGCCAATAAGCGGACAATAACTTTACTAATTTGTATTGTACTACGTTTGTATCCTGAAATTCATCTACTAAAATATATTTGAATCTCATTTGATATCTTTGCAATACCTCAGGAAATTGTTCGAAAAGAACTAAGGTTTTGTATAACAAATCATCAAAATCTAAACTGTTACTATTCTTCATTTCTTCTTCATATCTGTTAAAAAAATTAAATATTTTATCAACATCTTTATCGAAAGAAATCTGTTTACAATACTCTTGAACACTTAATCCTTCATTTTTGGCTTGAGATATATGCCATGTAAACTTGTTAATAGTATCTTCTTTATCTATATTTAATTCTTTTGCAATTGATTTAATAATCTTCTTTTTGTCTGTCTCATCACAAATTGTAAAATACTTATTATAACCATCTAATAATTGAATATTATCACGTAATATTTTAACACACATAGCATGAAATGTACTTATCCATATCATAGCTGCTGTTGGCGACATATCTATTAATCTTTCTTGCATTTCTCGTGTTGCTTTATTTGTAAAGGTAATTGCTAATATATTATCTGCTTTTGCTTTTCCAGATTCTATAATGTAGCATATTCTGTGTGTTAACAATCTAGTTTTGCCACTACCTGCACCTGCAGTAACCAGTATAGCACCCTCAGTATCTTTGGCTATCTGCATTTGTTTTTCATTTAAGTCTGAAATATTATACATAGTACACCTACAAAAATAATAAAGTATTATTAAATACTTTATTATTGTACCATATATTGAATATTTAGTAAATCTCTTGGACTAATAGTTTATTAAATTACTTCTTTTTCTTTTACGATATAGTCTGCTTTTATTTGACTATATTGTTCGGCTAATTTTAGAATGTAAGATTGTTTTTCTATTTCATTTAATTTGGTATAAATATTCCCATCTACTAGTTTGGCTAATGGACATAGATCGTAATAATCATTATCTAAAATATCATATACTTTTTGTCTAAAATTATGATCAATTTCTCCAGAAATTGATACATTTATTACTTTTGCCTTAAACCTTTTCATAGCCTGCGCATTTTTGATAAAATAACTATTAACACTTGGCACAATAATATCTTTTGGAGTTGGTTCTTCGTACTCCCCTCGCATTAATCTTTTTTTAGCTAAACTAGCCAAAACTTTTAACTGGTTGTTCTTTTTTGCCATTATTTAATCTCCAAATTTATTCTTACAATAATTGTACTATAATTAATTATTGAAGCAAATCATTTGGCTTGACTAATATACTCACATTTGGTCTTCTTTTGACGAAAAATGTATATGTATGTCGTTGGATTTAATATTCTTTAGGATTAATCTACAACCGGCTGCAGTGGATAGTATATACTTATTGTCTACACAATGCGCGGTTGTTGCCCAATATGCTCTACCATGTATCTCAGTCGACTAACGTCGTTTGACACATAGTTTTAATTAATATCAGTTACCGTCATATATCATTGGTTTCAAACCTACGATAATGTTAATTATAAATTAATAGCAAATTGTATTGTAAATATATTATTTATTATAAATGTCTAATAATCTACATCAAAAATAAAAAAAGTTGTATACAATTGTACACAACTAAGATTACAGAAATAACATTAGTTATAATTAATTTCTGATATTAAAGATTATTATCTTGCTTTTCTGTTACGTTTGATTGCAGCCTTTTGTTTCTTTTTTCTTTTAACACTTGGCTTTTCATATTGCTCGTGCTTTCTCAAATCTCCGATAATACCATCTTTTTGGCACTTTCTCTTAAATCTTTTGATAGCACTCTCAACGTTTTCGTTTTCACCAACTCTAACTGTTGACATCTAGTTTTCACCCACTTTTCTTTACAAAATCTTAAGTATAATATATTATTTTATAATATTTGTCAACTATTTTATTAAAAATACATTTATTTATATTTTAATTCTTCTGCGCATTTTGCCAAATCTATTTCATTATTAGAATCATGGAATGGCCAAACATCTAGACCATCATTATGCTTTCTTGGAATAATATGTACATGATAATGGAAAACCGATTGCTGTGCATCAGAATTGTTGGCATTAAGTATGTTAATTCCGGTATAACCTAGATTTTCAACATAATACTTTGATATTTTTTGCACAGTATGCTGCACATGGCAATAAGTGTCTTCATCAACATCCAACATATTAGTACAATGCTTTTTAGGTATGACCAATGTATGACCATAGGCATCTTTAGAAATATCCAAAAAAGCATAAGTATATTCGTCCTCATAAATTTTGTAACTAGGAAGTTCGCCTTTAATTATTTTACAAAAAATACATTCATTCATTATTTTACTTCTAACCCCTCTTCTTTTAATTTAATTGCAGTTACTTCTACTATTTCTCCTATTGGATATTTGTTAGTATTATTATTCATATAGCATTTAATATAATTGTCAGAAAAACCTACTAAGTAACCATCCTCTTCTTCCTCAACAAGTACTGATAACTTTTTATTAAGGAATTTTGAATTATATTTTAATTGTTCTGACGCCGCAACTGTTTCTAATTTTGACATTCGTTCTTTTTTGATATTAGCGTCAATATCTTTATATTTAGCTGCTACCGTCCCTTTTTTAGCACTAAAAGGGAAGCAATGTACTTTCCCAAAATTTACTTCTTTGACCAATTCTATAGTATTTTGAAATGCATCATCCGTTTCAAATGGAAAACCAACTATAATATCAGTAGTTATATTTGCATCGGGAAAATATTTGTATATTAAGTTGCAAGCAGCAATATATTCTTCTCTTGTATATTTCCTGTTCATCTTTTTTAAGACTTCGTTGTCTCCACTTTGTAATGATAAATGAAAATGTGGTGCGAAATTAGGCATATCTTTTAATTGTTTTAATAACGAGTCCGATATTGCACTAACCTCTAAGCTGCCAAGTCTAATTCTTGCGGACAAATGAGATAAAGCAGCCATTAATTTATCCAATGCCAATTGTCCATCTATACGATAGTCTGACATATCAATGCCAACCAAAACAATTTCTTTATATACATTGTCTAATTGATTTGCTTCTTTGACAATAGAATCAAGGTCTCTACTAACTGATCTTCCTCTAAAATAAGGTATAGCACAATAACTGCAAAACCTGTTGCATCCGTCTTGAATTTTTATATACGCCCTAGTTTGATTTACTTTTGGATTTATCAGATTATAATTAAATTTTTCTAATGGAGTAATATCAAATTCTTTGGCCAATAATAACTGCAATATCAAATCTTTACGTTGATAATCTATAGCCCCTATTACATTATTCTTATTCAAAAATATATTTTTGTTACTTTCTACTGCACATCCGCTTACTATTATTTTTGCTTTTGGATTAAGTTTAGTTATTTTACTAATATATTGCCTACTTTTTTTCTCTGCCTCATTGGTTACTGCACAAGTATTAAGAATATAATAGTCAGCGTATTCTAAGTTGTCAGTAGTATCAAATCCATTATCTTCTAGCATTCTTGCAATGCTGTCGCTTTCATATTTGTTAACCTTGCACCCAAGTGTGATTATGCATACTTTATCCATTTTTATTCCTTTTAATGTTCTATTACTTATACAATAATAATGACTACAATAACAGAAAGAGTCTAATTATTGATTAGCAACGAAATGTATCCTGTAAGAACAATTGCCGCTGTCTCGGCACGAAGAATTCTGTCACCTAAAGTAACACTTATTGCACCTTTTTCAATAATTTCCTTAATTTCTGATAGTTCAAAGCCGCCCTCCGAACCAATAATTATTGCAATTTTATCAGCATGTTGTATGGCTTCATTATAATTAGATATCAATGTGGCAGTCTCTGTCTCGTTAGCAAAAATTATTATATCATAATTTGTTAACATTTCTAGCATTGACTTAAAAGTTACTGGCCCGCTAATATTCATTATTTTACTGCGTTTACATTGCTTAGAACTTTGTTCGCTTATTTTTAATAATTTTTCTTGCTTATTTTCACTTGGCTTTACTGTTTGAAATTTGCTTTCAAATAGCACTAAGTTACTTATACCCAACTCTGATAATTTTTGTGTTACTAATGACATTTTATCATTTTTAATTAGTGCATGAAATACATCAATATGTTTTTTAGGATTGTGATTGTTTTTAATTTTTTGTATTAACTTGCACTTTGTTTCTTTTTTACCAATCTTAATAATTTCACATTCGTAATCATAATCATCATTATTAGTTGCTACAATATGATCACCTTCTGTCATTCTTAATACATTTGCCAAATGGATGTGCTCTTGCCCGCTGATAACTATTTCATTGGCAACTGTGTCCGCCAAAAACCTTTTGCACATACTAACCCTCTATTATATTTAACTCTCCAAGTTCTAACCTATATCTGCTGCACTTAAAATAATTAGCTATATCTAAATTATCACATACTATTATTGCGCTAGCTTCGTTAATTTTAATTAACTTGTTTAGTTCATCACACACATATTTTGCTTCACTATTTGGCAAATCTTTGAAAACATCGTCAACATATATATAGTCAAGTTTACGCAATGTTAGCCTTGCAATAGCAACTTTTAATCTATCAAAAGTTCCAAGATTTTTCATTTTTTCATCTCGCAGCCTGTCTAATCCATAACATTTAAGCACATTATTAATTTTAACTTCCCTTAAGGCTTTATTAATTTTGCGAATTTTAAGCACATAATCTAAGTTATAATAAACACTTTTGTTTTCAATGCATGCCATTTTTTGTGGTAAAAAACCAACAGACACATCAGACTTAAAAATATTTTTATTGACATTTAGATTGTTGTAACAAACTTCACCATCAAATGATGGCTCCATACCTAATAAAATTCTAAGTAAACTAGTTCTTCCGCTTTCGCATTCACCATATATAAACATAATCTGATTGCTATTCAGATCGAAACTAATGTTATTAAGTATGTTATATTCTTTTGTATAAGCAAAAGTAAGATGTTTTACACTTAACATAATCAATTCTCCAATAATTTTATTTATTAATAATATAGCAATAAAAATATAATCCTTTTTGTCTATTCATTAAGAAATCTATTTACAAAGCTATAAATATATCACAATACTTGCAATAATATTAGCACAAAATATTGATTATTAAAAACAAAAAAGGAATTGATATAACAATTCCTTAATTTTTTTGTATATTAGTACTCTATTTCAATAAGTCCTAAATTACCATCAGTACGTTTGTAAATAATGTTCACTTCACCAGTCTTTGCATTTAGGAAAACATAGAATGAGTGACCCAACATATCTAGATTAAATTTTGCATCATCAACGGTCATTGGCTCTAACTCAAATCTCTTTGTCTTAACAACTTTATCAACTTCCATTAATGGTAATTCTTCAATAAATTCTAAAGATTCAGTTAATTCTTTATTTGTTCTAGTTTTGCTTTTAGCACAAATTTTAACTATTTGTCTCTCAATCTTTGGTAAAGCAAGGTCAATGTTGTTAAACATATTATCACTACTTACCTCACTACGGAAGAACATTCCATCAGCATTGATAGACACCTCTAACTTATTTATGTCTTTTTGCTCAATACAATTAACTTTTACATCAAAGTTTTTATTAAAATACTTTTCTAACTTACTTAATTTTTTCTCAATTATCTCCTTAAATCTGTTAGAAATTTTATAGTTTTTAGATACATAATTTATTTTCATATTATAGCCCTCCTTTATATCTCATTGCTATTATATCAAACAATTTAATTTCCATCAAATAATTCAATGGTCTTTTTATTTTATTTAAGATGTTATATTTCTTCTTTAGATATATCTAATTGATTATTTCTATAAGATATTCTTATAACATCACCCTTAACAATATTGCCATTTAATATTTCTTCTACTATCTTATCTTCAACTTGCTGTTCAATTAGTCTTCGTAGTGGTCTTGCTCCGTATTGTGGATCATATCCACGATCTATTAAATAATTAAGGGCGTTTTCAGTAATTCGCATACTATTTCCTTTTGCCTTTAATCTTTTATTTAGATTTGATATAAATATTTTGGCAATAAGTGTCAGGTTGTTGCGTGTAAGTGGGTGGAATACGACAACAACATCTATTCTGTTGACAAATTCTGGCTTAAAGCGTTTTTTGAACTCGGTGGTTAATGTTTCTCTAATTATATCATAACTCAACATATTATCATCAAACATATATTGATTTCTATTAGTTGGTAATTTATCAACCCCTACATTACTCGTGAATATTATTATGGTATTCTTAAAACTAACAAGCCTACCCTTGCTGTCGGTTAACCTGCCATCATCTAATACTTGCAATAATAGATTAAATATATCTGGATGAGCCTTTTCAATTTCATCAAATAGTACAACAGAATATGGCTTGTGCCTTACTGCTTCAGTTAATTGACCTCCGTCATCAAATCCGACGTAACCAGGAGGTGAACCAATTAGTTTGCTAACACTATGTTTTTCCATATACTCGCTCATATCTATACGGATAAATGAATTTTCATCATCAAACATAGCCTCTGCCAATGCTTTGCAAAGTTCAGTTTTGCCAACACCGGTCTGACCTAAAAACATAAAACTACCTATTGGTTTTTTATTGTCTTTTAATCCTACTCTGGCACGCCTAATTGCTTTGCATACAGCACTTACAGCCTCGTCTTGTCCAATTACACGCTTGTGTAGAATAGATTCGAGTTGCATCAATCTATCTTTTTCTTCTTCACTTAACTTAGTTACAGGGATTTTTGTCCAATCACTTATTATTTGTCTTATTTCATTTTCAGTTATTTTGAGTTGTATATCAGCACTACTTAATTTTTTTGCTGCGGATTCTCTTTCTTGTTTTATCGAAATAATTTGCTCTCTTAAGTTATTGGCACTAGGATAGTCTTCATTAATTAGAGCATTCTTTTTTTCAATTTCTAATTGCTGAATTTGATTATCATAATCGATTAATATTTGAGGTTTTTGAGAATGGCTAATTTTAATACGACTACTTGCCTCATCTATTAAGTCTATTGCCTTATCTGGCAAATTACGATCAGTAATATATCTGTCAGATAAATTAACTGCACTTACAATCGCTTCGTCTGTAATTATAACATTGTGAAATGATTCAAAACTTTTTCTTAATCCATGTAATATTTTTATAGTATCTTCTATACTAGGTGGGTTGACTAAAACTGGTTGAAATCTTCGTTCTAATGCCTTATCGGGCTCAATATATTTGCGATATTCATCAGTTGTCGTGGCACCTATAGTCTGAAATTCTCCTCTAGCTAAATATGGCTTAAGCATATCAGATGGATTAATTTCGCCTTTGTCACCTGCTACCTGCATAATTGTATGAATCTCGTCTATAAAAACTATTATATTGTCTGTAGAAGTGACGATATCTATTAAATTTTTTAATTTTTCTTCTAATGATCCCCTATACTTTGTTCCTGCCATTAAGTGGCCTAATTCAAGCGAAAAAATAATCTTGTCTTTTAATATATCAGGTACATTACCTCTAGCAATTGCCAACGCCAATCCATCGACAATTGCACTTTTGCCTACCCCAGGCTCACCTATTAATACTGGATTGTTTTTTGTTTTACGACATAATATCTCAATTACTCTAGATATTTCTTCATTACGACCGATAATTTCATCTATTTTCCCCATACGAGCTTTTAATGTCAAATCAGTGCCCAGTTCTTTTAACTCAATAGGCAGTTCAGAATAATGAATTTTATCATCACTAAAAGCATTATTAGAAAAATTTGATTTATAATCTGTATTGTTATTACTATTATTCCAATCATTAAGAGGCTCATTTGTAATATTAGTCTCTATTTCTCCAATAGAACCTGCATTGGCGTTGGTTAGTGGCTTATTGATATTATTAAGGCAGTCGGACTTAATAAGTTGCATTAAATTTGACTTCAAATTATTAAGATTGATCTTAAAATTTTTCTTCAATATATTAACTGCATAGCAATCTTCGCAAGATAACATAGACACCAAAATATGATCTAAATTTACTACATTTTGTCCGATCTGTTCTGCAAATTGATTAGCAATAAGAAGCACTTCTTTTGTTTTATTTGCTAAATCGACTTTGTTATCTACAATTGTCTTGTTACGCCTAGGAGAAGTTCTGCCAAATAATTTTTCTAATTTTGCTGTTGTAACATTATAACTTGCAAGAATGTTGCTACAATTAACATTTGGTACAGCAACTATACCATATAATAGATGCTCAGTACCTATCTCGTACTGACCATAATTAAGGGCTATTGCACCTGCTTTTTGTAATGCAATATCAACATTTTCAGTAACATTAAATCCGTTGAACATATTTATCCTTAATAATAAATTATAACTGTACTAATATTATCGAAAGATATTGACAAACATACTCAAGAGTTATTTGTAAACAACTAATCTTTATTCAATCAGAATATCGCTATTTGTATCGTGATGCAATAAAACAAAGTTACAAGCGAAAATAAGCCGAATTGATATCTCATAGATAATATTATGTATTCCATATATTCTACCATAATTTCTACTTAAAACAAAATTTATAATATATAATATTAAGATATTATCTCCAAAATTGACAAATAATTAAATGTTACATTTATTATAGAGTGTATCTGAAAATATCTTTAATTAAGGGCTAAAAGATTGACATTATACCATAGTCTATACTATACTTAGTAATAATAAAATATAATTATTGGTGGTAGAAAATAATGAACATTCAAGAAAATACTTTTATCAAATTATCAGATGGTAGAACTTATATTGTAGCGAATATATTAGAGTTTCGAGGAACTGAATATGCATATCTAGTAGCGGCAGAAGATGAAAAACTTTTTTATTCATTCTGTACCGAATCTGTTGGAAAAGATGGTAAACCTGTATTAAACTCAGTTACTGATAAATATTTAGTAGAAAGATTACATGCAATGTTTACTGAAAATATGAAAGAAAAAATGAAAAAATTAAACATTGACATTGATGGACAAAAGAAATAATATTTTTGCTATTATCTCTTAACTTATATATATTAGGTTAAGAGTTTTTTTATATAATTATTTATGATGCCTTAGTACTATTTGCTAGCCCATTGTCTTTGTCTAATTTTTTACCTTTAGAGTAGCCTCTATCAATCAATTGCTTTAATGCTCTTTTGTTATATATATCTTATGTGTTCTTATAAGATGTATAGTATACTACAACTTTGAATTTGCCTTCTTAACAAGCCACATATTATAAAAATATTTTTCAATGTATTTACCCCTTGTGAGTGTATTCATCAAATATTTCTGTTACTTCAGCTGTGCCTTCAAATAAAATTTCATTAGGCTCTAAATTTGTATTTTGTGGTTGAGCCCAGTACTTTTGGGCTTTTTCTATATATCCATTAAAAGATTTGTCTTCTCTTGATACATGCTCTATAGTTGAATAAAATAGCTTGCCCGTCAACTTTACTGCAACGGCTTGAAAAAAACTCCATGTCCTTTATTGTGAAATTTTTTCAAATTATTAATACATGCTTCTTTGTTGTCTGTTAAATACATACAAGTTAATCTACAAGGATATTGAGAAAAATTTTCTTGTCTAACTTTCTCAAAAGCAAGTTTTCTTGTAATAAAATCATATTCTTCTAGAAATTGTGAATATTTCAAGATTAAATCTTTTGATTTAACTTTTATCTTGCCATCTATGAAATCATATCCGATATCATAGGACCGCTCATTTTCTAACTTAGCACCATTTAACACTCTTTGCCCTTGAAAGTTTAATTCTTTCCCAAAGGTTAATTTATCGCCAACTTTATAATATCTATCTGTTGCTATTTGATATAATACTAAATCTTTTACTTCCATCAATTACTCCTTATTTTTATTGTACATAGTCTGCCAAATTATAAATTATATACAAAATAAAAACCAAGTATCATTATGATATCCTATAACTTGAACTTTTCAAATTCAGAAAATAAGGTAATTATTCAAATCCTTGAAAGATGAAGAATCCAACTTAATAAACAAGTTAAATTGTATTAAAATTTGATAATTAGGAATGTTTTTTATTGCTATTTTTATTTTTTGTTCCCATTTTGTTCCCATCTGCAATCTTAAAAAGAAAAACCCCTAAAATTAGGGGTTTTGTAGTCGTTGGTGCCGAAGACCGGACTTGAACCGGTACGATATTGCTACCGCAGGATTTTAAGTCCTGTGCGTCTGCCTGTTCCGCCACTTCGGCGTAGTATATTGGAGGCACCATTCGGATTTGAACCGAAGAATGAAGGTTTTGCAGACCTTTGCCTTACCACTTGGCTATGGTGCCATATATACTTATATGAAAAAATGCAAAAATGTGTTATTAAAAAAATGGAGCGGAAGACGAGATTCGAACTCGCGACATTCGCCTTGGCAAGGCGACGCTCTACCACTGAGCCACTCCCGCATATAATGGATATGCATTGAATTAGTTGCATATCATAATATTTAACTAAATATATAATAATAATACATATTGTCTATTTTAATATTATTGCCTACCCTAATAGAGTAGGCAAATATTAATTTGGTGGAAGTTATAGGACTCGAACCTATGACCGCCTGCTTGTAAGGCAGATGCTCTACCAACTGAGCTAAACTTCCATTCACTTAAGACTCTAATAATATACCAAATCTTATTATAATTTGCAAGTGTTTTTGATAAGTTTTTCAAAAAAAATATAAAAAACTGTTGGTAACAATATTACTTAAATATTAAGTCTTAATTTATGTCTTTTTGTCCATTAGTTCTAATTTATTATCTTACATAATCATAACATTGTAGCCAATATCAGTATGAAATACAAGTTACAATGCTATGATCAGGTAAGTTATTATTAAAAATAACAATCTTAATTAAAAACACTAACCAAATTATCGCTTACTATCAAGCCAGATTCATTAGATTGCTCATATTCTGCCTCATCCAAGTCGTCCAAAAATTTGTCCACAATATTTTTATTAAGTCCGCTAGAATATTTATCAACTATTAGTACTTTATCATCGCCAAAATGCTGCCTTATAGCCTCATCACTATCAATAATTAAATAATTATTAGGATTGCCAACTTGTGCCAAATATTTAGATATTTCTTCTATACGATTATCTCTAATGTTGGGTGTTTTGTCAATTATAATATCCTTAAATTGTAAACCGTTCTTGACCAAAGATGGCAAAGTTTTTAAGTCAAAACACTCTTTCCATTTAGTCGATGTAATTACAAGATTGACGTTATATTCAAACTGCAAGTCAAAAATCAAGTCGTTAAGTGACATTACATTATATGGGCATATTTTTCGTATATGTTTACTTCGAGTATATAATTCTTTAGCATAATATTCTTTCCATTGCGGATGTTTATGTAATTGTCTATCCAATTCTTCAGCATAACTAGTATCTTCGTGCTGAAGATTAGCGGCTTGAATAAATTTTACCCAATCAGAAGTATATAGCGCACCCTTAATATCTATAAAAATGTAAAAAAATTTCTTTTGTTGTTCCATATTATATATATTACTCAAATCTATAATTTAGTCAAATAAATTCATATATTTTACAACACATTCTTATATTTATTTAAGGGAAAATACAATTTAGTAAATGCCAACATAATTAAATAGAGAAATAATATACAGATATAATAGTTGTTGTTAAAAATAGCAAATACTTAGAGTATTTGCTATCAAATTATTTGTATTTTATATTTTTCTTAAATAATGCGACTGAATCGCTAATATCTTTGTTAGATAACATACTGTCATATGAAGGTGCATACATCTTCTCTGTTTCAATCTTTTCAAAATTTTCAACAATTTTCTTAGCTTCTTCACTCTTATGAGGGCCGACATGTATTTTTTCGCCTTTCTTTAATTTTGTCTTAATGTTGTTCAAAGACACCTTGTCATCAATCTTATTAAGTAATTCCTCTTTCTTTACTGCATTAGCATGTTTTGTAATCAATTTCAGCCTATGAATTGTGTCCGCTTCTCGCTTGCTAATATCTTCTAGTTTCTTAGTATATTCTTTGGCCAATTTGGTGGAATTAGGATTTGCTTTTAATATTTCTGCATACTCTTTCTGCAAATTATCTCGCTCTTCATCATAGTGCATTAACAACTTTTGCTTAATATAATGTTTTTTAAGATATTGCTGATCCCTAGGGTTCTTCCATAGCAAATTAATTGACTCTATCCTCTCCTGAGGACTTAACTGTGCCAAATATCGATACTTTGTCTTCTCAGACATATTATATCCTATATGATTTGCTACGCATATTGGGTCAGACAAACTAAGTTTACCACTAATCACCTGCCCCTCTAAATTGGCCAATTCTAATGCCTTAAGGATATCCCCCAGCACCATTAATAATACCAAAAATAATGGTATCGAGATAAGTAAAAATATCCCATAAGGTGTAGCCAATGTCTTAAATACAGTCAGTATCAATGGACTGGCGTCTTCGCAATATTTGCCTACAATTACATTCTCATCTATCCAGTATTCATCCTCAGTTGGATTACTTGAACCGTAAGTCTTAAAAAACAAACGGCCATCCTCACCTATTCTAATTTCTTTAATATGATGAAAAATCATTTTTCTATTTTGTTTTGCTGCATATGTAATAGTGCTATTCTGCTTGCCTAAGAACTCCAAAAATGAAAGATTAACTGAATAGGAATGCTCTGCAGCCATATCTCTAGTATAAATAGGTAATGTCCTGAACTTCTCCGTGCCCGCATAGTTATAATTATAATAAGCAATAATATCTCCCCTAATCAAAACATTGCCATTACTATCTAATTGATCACCTTTTAATGCCTTTACATTGCATTTTTTTACTAACACAACATCATAATCATTAAAACCAGATTTGCGCATAGAACCAGTAGGTGCTATTGTTACTGCTGAATATCCGCCAATGCTAGATATAGTGTTATTAGATTTGCAATAAATAGTAGATGTGCAGACCAACGCACACGCAACTACAATTAATATACATATTATATTAACTATTACACTCCATACTTTTTGTAAAGGAGTTTTAGCGGGTTTTATTATCTCAATTTTTTCCATTCTTCACTCTGCTCTTGTTATTTGAATTAAGTTATTGTTGTCTCAGTCTCTATTAAATTTAAGTTATTTCTAGCAAATATAAATAGTCAAATTAATCTATTATCTTAACTTAGAGACAATTTTGCCATTGAGTCGTTGGTAGATAACTGACAATTACTCCATCTCACTAGTCATATAATTACTATTAAATAAATCAAATCTAAAATTGCAATTACATCTTGCATCTAAGATTGGATTAGTAATCTGTGCATTTAGTCTTAGAGTTAGTGTCTCACCAGGTTTGACCTCGAACTTATTAATTAGGTATACCTTTTCTACAGGATTAACTTCATCATTAGACTCACGCAAAGTCTTATATAGTTTGCCATTATTGGTATAGCAACTACTCTCATATAATTCGTTAGCTGTATCGCCTTTGGATATTCTATAGTAGGCTTCGAAATTAAAATTATGATCGTCGGCTTGTAATTTTGCCAAATCCACATACATACTACCTATATCAGAAGTATTAGTGATGCTATAGAAGAAAACTATAGTCGAAGTGCCAGACATATTGTTAAGGTCATCAAATACTAATTTTCGTTCTAATATATTATTTTCGTCAGTGTCATTATGATTAAATACTAATTTAGTTGAATCTGAGCCATTGACATTAACTGGCGTCCTAGTATTGCCGATTTTGTCAATTACATAACAATTAACCTCTATGGTAGCACTAACATTATTTAGTTTTAATATAGTAATTGCATTGTTAATATTGTACAAATATAATGCTACACCACCCACAATAGTAAAAGTAAAAAATAATATTAATATTATTAATATTCTTCTTTTTTTCTTCTTTTCTTGGTCAGGAGTTACCAAATCACGCTCGGCTTGCTTAATTCGTTCTCGTTCCCGCTTTGCAGCCAATTTGTCCAACTTCTTATTCTCACGCGCTGCCTTGCGATTGCTATACGATACATCTCCAAATTCACTTATCTTACCTTTAGATTGAGCTTCTACAATATCGTCGTCGGTGACTATGAAAGAATGATAAGAATTCTCTATATCCTCATCGTTTAACTCATCAGACTTTTTTGCTTTCTTATTTTTCTTATCGTCTAATTTATCTGATTTGGTTTCGTTATTAAATTCTTCGTTATTATTAGGCATTTTAATATTATTTTTATCTTCTTTTATATTAGTATCAGAGTCTTTTTCGCTCATATTTACCTCTATTATTATCATTTAATATTGTCACCACGTCATAATAAATCTATAACTGTCAACAATAATTACAATATCTATCATAGTGTATCATAAATAATTAAATTAATTAAATTAAATAACACAATAAATAAAATAATAAAAAAAAAGAGAAGACCTTCTCATTTCTTCTCTTCATTACCATAGTCTCTATCTATTGAGTAACTGATTGTCCGTGTTGAACTAATGTAATGCTCATAACACCGGTAGCAGACATATCCAATGTCTTATCTTTAACTGTTACCTTAACATAAAGAGTCAATTGACCATTCTGAGCTGCAATACCATCAGAAGCAGAGAATAAAGTATTAGCAGTTGTATTAGCTTCAGTATAAGTCGCACCATCAGTAGATATTTGAATAGTTGCATTAGTACCGCCAACAATTTTGTAATAAGCATCAATAGCTGCTGCATCTGCAGTAGGTGCAGTGTTAGTTACTACGAAAGAATAAATAACATAGTCAGTAGGATTAGCATATTCTTGAGCAGCGAAAGTCATAGAGTGACTATTAGTTTCAGTACCAGCAGTAAATGTAGCAGTACCATTAGTTACTTCAATATTAGTACCTTCACCAGTTCCTTTTGCATAATATTTTGCTGAACCAACAATTGTAGCATCTACTTCTCTAGAAGTAAAGCTAACATTCATTGAAGTAGAAGCAGTAACTTGAGTAGCAGTCAAAACTAGACCAACAGTCAAGCCAATGATTGCTAAAACCATAACGATTCCAATAACTGAAACCATAATTTTTTGTTTTGAAGTCATTTTAGAATTTTCTCCTTAAAATATTTAATTTTGCTCAATTATCCTGAACTCAAAGTAATTCATATTGAGAAGGAAACAATTACCATCAATTCAAGAAAATTGCTTGACGAAAAGTAGCTATTTCGCCAAATCGATCGATCGATTGAAACTAAAATACTTTAATTTCTATTGATCACATTAATAATATATATCAATTTTGCAATTATTCAAAATAATTTTGCATATAAAATAAAATTGTAAATATTAAAAAAGGATGAAAGAGTTAATCGACTCCTTCTATCCTTTTAGAAAAAGATTGAATGAAATTAAGCAATCCTAGTTACAACTCTTGGTTGTAGATTTCTTAGAACATTTTCTAGTGCTTACAGAGTCTCTACCACTTTCGGTATTACGAGTAGTAGCCTTGGATCTAGTAGTTGCATTAGATCTAGTAGATGCTTTGGATCTAGTTGCATTCCTAGTAGACTCGGTTGCCTTGCTAGTTCTAGCCATAATTCCACCTCCTTATATTGAAGAAAATCAAAAATATAAGATTAATTACCGTTAAGAAGATTAATACTAATTACTGCGTAATTAATTTTTGATTATCTTCTATTAGTATTATCTACACTTTTCGACAAAATATGCATAAAATTATTATAAATTAATAAGAAAACAATCTTAATTATTAAATACACATCTATTATAAAATTGCAAATCTACACAAAGTTTTTCTTAATAGCCTCTATAGCGTTTTTTTCTAATCTAGATACCTGGGCTTGAGATATACCTATATCTTCGCTCACTTCCATTTGGGTACGACCCTTGTAATATCTAAGTAGAAGAATTTCTTTCTGCCTAGGGTCTAATTTCGATAATGAGTCTCTTAGATTAATATTTTCTAACCATTTCTCTTCGCTATTATTATCATCTGACAATTGATCCATTAGAAATATAGAGTCTTCCCCATCGTCATATACAGACTCTGATAGCGACACAGTATCACTAATTGCCTCCATAGCAACAGCCACATCAGATATTGGGATATCCAAATATTGAGATATTTCGCCTGCTGATGGTTCGTTAACACTATTTTTAGACAAATCTTCTTTTGCCTTTAGTATCTTGTATGCAGTATCTCTGATACTTCGGCTAACCCTAATTCCGCTATTATCCCTAAGATATCTTCTAATTTCTCCTAGTATCATAGGGACTGCATAAGTGCTAAATCGCACATTAAGATTAACATCGAAATTGTCAATTGCTTTCATTAGCCCAATACATCCGACTTGAAACACGTCGTCGGGGTTAGATATCCTATTGCGAAATCTCTGAATAACCGACAACACAAGTCGCATATTGCATACCGCAAATTGTTCCCTTGCCAAATCGTCTCCTTGCTTGATCCTATTCATTAATTCTAATTGCTCTGCACCGCTTAGTTTTGGAAGATTAGATGTATTAATACCAGTAATCTCTACACAACTTTTCATATTGCCCCCTATTGTTCTGGGATACAAATAGGATTGCCAAAAGACAATTATTTATTCACAAAATATAAAAAAGGCAAAACTAGTGTTAATTCGACAAAAAAATCTATGTGTTGGGCAAGGTTGCCCAAAGATATCGAATGATATCATCGACATAATAATGTCGCACACATAGATTCTAACACTAATGTATGTTGATTATATTCTAATATGATAAAGATAAGATTATACTTATTTAGATATAACAATAATAAATAATCTGATTATGTCATTAAATTATACAAGGCACATCTATATAACTAAGACATTATATCTTGAACAAAATTACTGTCATCTCTCCAATCTTGTCTTACTTTCACAAATAGATTAAGCATTACTTTGGTTCCAATTAACTTCTCAATATCTAGTCTAGCCCTTGTACCTATTTCTTTTAGCATAGAACCATTCTTGCCAATTATGATTTGTTTGTGGCTAGGCTTTTCGCAAATAATATCTGCAGATATATTACATATTTTTGATTTTTGCTTAAATTCAATTATTTCTACAGCTACTCCATGAGGAATTTCGTCATGAAGCAGCCAAAGCATTTTCTCTCTGATTAATTCAGCAACGAGAAATTTAGTAGATTTGTCAGTATATATATCCTCATCGTACATAGCCTCACCCTCTGGGATATATGACTTAATCTTATCTAGTAATACATCAATATTCTTATTCTTATATACAGAAATGGGTATAATATCCTTAATAAACTGCAATTCATTAAATGGCGTAAGTTGTGGATATAATTTGTCAAAAGTAGTATCATCTATCTTACTAATTACTAGAATTACATTAGTATTTCGATTGTCGTATCGTTTAACAAAGTCCACATCCTCTTGCCTAATTCGCTTACTTCCATCTAAGACAATTACAATCAAATCAACAGATTTCTTTGCTTCTGCTATGTCTTTTGCCATAAAATCATCGAGTTTATTTTTGGAATTATGAATCCCTGGGGTGTCTACAAATATTATTTGATAATCTGGTTGGTTAAGAATACCCAATATTTTGTTCCTAGTAGTTTGTGGTTTTGGCGATACAATTGCCACTTTCTCACCCACAAGCGCATTGATAAGAGTGCTTTTACCTACATTTGGCTTGCCTATAATGGTAACAAATCCGCTTTTCATATTTTATTTCCTTTTGTATATTGTTAATTATTGTGTGCAAAATATTTTTTCATTATTTTTTCTTCCATCTCACGCATAATTGATTTATCCGAATCGGTCATATGGTCATATCCTAGCAAATGCAAAAGTCCGTGAACGGCTAGATAAGATACTTCTCGTTGTCTACCCGTCTTATATGTTTTGGCTTGACGAAAGCAGACTGGTAGGCAAATATAGATATCACCTAACATTATATTGCCTGTTTCTGGATTGATATCCGAAGCAAAATTAGATTTTGTAATATCTTTGCCTGTAATTATTGTGCCATTGTCTCCACTATAACTAAGAGTAGGAAAAGATAGAACATCAGTGGGTCTATCTACATTACGAAATTCTTTATTTATTAGATGAATTTGTCGCTTCGATACAAAAGCAACATTAACCTCTAATCCCTGATACTTAGGTTTGATAACAGACATTGCTGCACCATAAGCATTGGTTATAAATCGTTTATATTTTTCAGTATTAAATTTTTTATTAAAATTAATCAGCATCTTTATCCTCAAATATTATAAAATGTTTTATTAATTCTAGTTAAATATTAATAACTATTACTAATAGAATGAATGATTGTGTACAGAAAAGTTATACTACAAAAAATATCTTATAGTCTTGAATATAAATAATTGAATGCTGTCATAAATATTATAATCGATCAGATACAGCAGTTCGAAGAATAGTGTCTGCAGAAGCATATATTGCCACACTTATTATGAACAAATCAATCTCATCGGATTGATAGCTATTCTATATTAATAACAGTGCTACATTGCAAATAATAATTAACTATAACTGAATCACTTGTCTCAATCACATCCACTCTATCGTCTTGAACACTTAAATTAGATGTCACATTATTATATACAATATCGTGTAGATTTGCAATAATTTTGTCCTTAAGATTTGAGAAATCATTTTCTATAGTCTTAGACGCCATCTCGTAATATATAGTTTTGTGAAGTCTTAGCGGAATCAAATAATTGGAGATAATTATATCCATAGATTCCTCTTCAAATAATTCAAATGTATTGGTAACTGCATTTTCAAGGAATTTGTAATCATTAAGCATATAATAAGAAGATATTATTTTATTGCCTGTCCTATAAGCAATTGTCTCTACTTTGGGCATAGTATATGTTGCGGCAAACCACACAATTGCATCAATAGTGCCTTTGGGTGCCACCTCTCCTGCTTCGCCATTTTGTCCAACAGTATTTTCTGGCATTACTAATATATCACCAATCTTAACTAGTTGGCCTTTGTGCAAGTTGTGAACTCCAGCAAATATTTGATAATCTACTATCTGCATATTATAATTAGATCTAAATGCTTGTATATCTTTATCCAATACAGCTGATTTTTCTTTAATATTAACTATTAACGATGTCCCTATTTGCTTTACACTAACCAAGCTAATATTTTCAACATTATTTGTTAAGTACTCACACAAATCGTCTTGATTAAAATGATTAATTGTGCCCAAATGTATGCCATAGTTGTTGAGCGCTGTAATTATAGTTGCAGTAGGTATAGTCTCATTGCCAACTACATTAATATGTAATGTGAATTTATTCACTATAATTGTAGCTGTAATAGCTAATATAATACCAATAACTAAGCCTATACGAGACAACATGGTTTTTGCAAGTCTACCTAACCCAAAATAATCTTCTTCTACTAGTTCTATCTTGCCTATATGTTCTCTAACAAATGGCATATATTTCTTATTCACTACGAATGTCATTACATTATATTCAGGTCGCTGAACACTATAAAGCGGAATATTGGCTTCTTTGATATAATTGATGAAATTCTCTAGATTAAGTCCAGTTAGAGTAATTTTAGAATAGTTAGCAATCATATCATTTTACCTCATAGGAATAATATATACTAGAAATTTGACCCATTATAGTAATATCGTTCTTGGTCATTTGCTTTATTGTAAGGTCCTTACCATCAATATTAAGTTCGTTATCTTTTACCTTTAATAGTATTTTATTGCTAGAATATAATAATATTTTGTTATAATTATTAACATTAGCAATGACACCACCAACTACAGAATAACTAGTCATTGATTTTATTTCAGATAGTGGTAGAGCAGTAACCTCAGCAATTTCGGTGATATAATTAATCATAGCCTCTCCTATGCACGTAATCATTTAATTATATATATGAAAATTGTCGATTATTAATGACTGTATAATGATGTTTTAAGAAATATTTACTATATATTTAATGTAATATTAAATGAAGTACATAATACAAATATTTCTAATGAATATAAAGTAATTGAAATTATAAGTATCTTATTAATAATATAATTAATTATAATTGCATTATTTTGATAAAAAAAGAAAGACTATATACTAATCTTTCTAAATATTTTGTAATATCCAATTCATAATTACACTACATCCTAATATAATTTAATATATAGGCTTTAAGTCTTTGGTGTACTCATCATATATCGGTTCAACCAATTCTCCATTCAGCTTCTTATTATATTTTTTGATAGTGTTGGCAATGTCTTCGTGAACACTAGTCCATACAAAATACTTCTCTATATATTCCTTAGCTTTGGCTTGAGACTTGTCTAATTGCAATCTTACAACTTCTGCAAGCATAATTTTAGCAGTGTCTATTACTTTGTCATAATCAAAATATAATCGTCCATCCTTATATAGCAGCGCTTTAGCCTCTAACATACGGTTAGTTATCATTACACTCCTTACCCTATGAGCTTGGGACAAATTTGGTTTGGTTTTGCCAAAGTTACTAAACATATCGGTAACAATAATTTGGTACGCTTGTTGAGTGGTGAAATATCCTGCCTCTATATATTCCCTTAAGAAAGCAAACATACCCATATCTGCTTTGTACTCCTCGAGGATACTAGCATACTCGCCCAAAGCCTTTGTATCTTTTGGTCCCAAACTATGAGTATTCTCGTGCTCAATCGTGGCCCAATGGTCTGCCTCGGGATTAAACATAGCAATAAATTCTGGTGCTAGGATATGTTCGTACGCTTTAGAAGAGCGGATATTTCTAATTTGTCTATGATAAACATTCTTTCTTCCACCACCTAACTTTAGGCTTAATTTGTCGTTATTGGGCAAATTCTGAGCCAGCACAATTCCGGCACTATAAGCCCCCTCATCGCCGGTTAAGGCAATCAAGTCTACATCTACAGCAATCTGCGAGACGGAATCTTTGACAACAGAATTGGCATATTCATCTCTATAAGGCATTAATTTGCTAGAAATTTCATTGATTTTATTAAGCTTATTAAGTGTTTTTGTGCCTTCTGGATTGACCAAGCCAACACGTGCTCCAATACTATCTTTTGGCTGAACATCTATGCCTAAGTTCAGTAATCTATTAGCCAATTGCTCATTAGCAAAAATTAGCGGAGTCAATTCGTCAGCATACTGTTCTCTTGTAATTGTAAATTCAAATTTTGTTTTGTCTAGTTTCGCCCACAACTTATCCGCTTCTGCGTCTAGTCTAGGATTTGCAGTTCTCAAGGCCTTAGCTTGGGCTATTAAATAACGAGCAAATTCTTTGTCGGTGCAACATTTGCTAGCCATATCCAATTCGTCGGCGCATTTGGCAAATTCTGTGCGAAACTGGTCTACATAATCTACACCAATCATTTTACCTTCAACAAATTTAACAACACTGCGAGTACTGAATATTTTCTTAAGTTCGTCTACTTGACCAACATTAATCATATCGTTAACAATTGCATAGAATGCCTCAGTGTCTATGTCGAACTGATAGAAATTTTTACCCTTAGTCTCGTCTATTTCTTTGGCTAATTTAATTTTTCCTCCATTAATATCAAAAGCAGTTGTAGACTTTTGAGCACGAAATAATCTCAAAATATTGGCTGAGTATTGATCACCTTTGCTTGCCTTGTCAGAAACGAATTGTAGAAAATTTATGTTGTGCTTGTTGTCCAACATATAACTAATTACATCTATCCAGTATGCCGCTCGACACAAATGCTTTACTACTTCCTTGTCAGATTCGCTCAAAGCCTTAAATTCTGGCGAATCAAAGTCGAGACATTTGATACTAGTAAAGTACTCAGGATCAACTCTTTTAGCAGCCTCTTCTTTACTAATATTATAATTGTATTCCATTTTTTATCCTCCATAGTTATATCTTTATAACTCAATCTATAGCGAAAAAGTATTGCTAATCCCGCTTATTTTCATATTAACCAACAATATGTTGTGTTATTTTCAGCATAAATTATCCATAATTTGCAGAAACACATATTATACAATCCAAATTTTAGACGGCTTCTGATTCTGCAGTCTTTGGCTCTTCTTCTCGAACAAAAGTAGGCTTACTTATCCCTGTAATAACACCTTTATCCATAATTATTTTCTTAATACGCTTATCGCTTGGAGTAATAAACATTAGATCTAACATACTAGACTCTAAGATGGTACGCAAACCCCTTGCGCCAGTTTTTAGACTAATACTTTTGTCAGCAACCGCACTTATAGCATCATCTGTAAATTCTAGATCAACCCCATCTAGACGAAACATCGTCTGATACTGCTTAATTATTGCATTTTTTGGCTCTCTCATAATTCTAACCAAAGCATTTTTGTCTAATTCATTAAGACCAACAACTATTGGTAATCTACCAACAAACTCTGGAATAAGACCAAATTTGATTAGATCTTGCGGTTGTATTTGACTGATCAATTCCGCCATCTTAACATCTTTTTCTTCTTCTATATGTGAATTAAATCCAAGTGAACTAATACTAGTTCGCTTCTCGATAATTTTGTCTAATCCTACAAATGCGCCACCGCAAATAAATAAAATATTAGATGTATCTATCTGCAGTAACTCTTGATGTGGATGTTTTCTTCCACCTTGTGGTGGAACAGAGGCTATAGTGCTCTCAATAATTTTAAGCAATGCTTGTTGCACACCTTCGCCACTAACATCTCTGGTTATACTTCTATTCTCTGATTTGCGAGTTATTTTGTCTATTTCATCAATATATACAATTCCTCTTTCTGCTTTCTTTATGTCGTAGTCTGCGTTTTGAATAAGTTTTAATAAAATATTCTCTACATCTTCACCTACATATCCTGCTTCGGTTAACGTAGTTGCATCAGCAGTAGCAAAAGGTACTTGTAATATTTTGGCTAAAGTTCTGGCAAGCATAGTCTTGCCGGTTCCGGTAGGACCAATCAGAAGTATATTACTCTTCTCTAGATCTAGCGGCTCCGTTGTATTACTATTTGCTGCATCTAGATTATAGTTAATTCGCTTGTAATGATTATATACAGCCACGCTTAGCACTTTTTTTGCTTCGTCTTGACCAATTATATATTCATCTAGTTTTTTCTTCAATTCTTCTGGAGTAGGCAAATCTATTTTGTCTAGTTCTGTAGTCTTAGAATCATCTTTTAGCATTTCCCTACAAATATTGACACAGTCCTCACAAATAAAACTATTGCCATCGGGACTGGATATTAGTTTCTTAGCATCGGTCTGCGGTCTGCCGCAGAAAGAGCACGACATTTCAATTCTATCGGTCATTAAATTCTCCTTATCATAATGATTATATGGTCAAAGTGCATCTCATATACTATAGCCACACCCAACTATAGCGAATATTTTGTAAAAACAATTATTTTCTATAGTATTTATTTTCTACATTCAATATCGTTCTATATCGTTTCAAAATTTTATATTCAATAAAAATGGCTGACAATGAAGAAGTAATTACTAATTCTAATGTCAAGCCACTTCAATTATTTTCTTCTAGGCATAATTACATCGTCTATCAATCCATATTCTTTTGCTTCGGATGCAGTCATATAATTATCTCTATCAACATCTTTCTCTAATTTCTTAATATTTTGTCCAGTGTTTTGCGACAAAATCTCAATCATTTTCTTCTTAGTCTGCTTAATGTGATTAGCAGTTATTACAATATCTGACGCTTGACCTTGAGCACCACCTAATGGTTGATGAATCATTACCTCACCGTTTGGCAAACAAAACCTTTTGCCTTTTGTTCCACCAGCCAGCAAGAACGCACCCATAGAAGCAGCCAACCCAACACATATAGTAGATACATCGCATTTGATATATTGCATAGTATCGTATATGGCCATGCCTGCAGTCACACTGCCGCCAGGGGAATTAATATATAAGCATATATCCTTGGATGGGTTCTTAGCTTCTAGATATATTAATTGCGCAACAATAGTATTAGCAACTTGATCATTGATTTCGCCGGTAAGAAAAATTATTCTATCCTCTAACAATCTGCTATAAATATCGTAACTTCTTTCTCCCGAACTAGTCTGATCAACCACCATAGGTATTAGCATATATTAGTCTCCTTCTTATCAAATAATATAATAGCAAGTCAAAAATATTTTATACAATTACGCAATAAAATATTTCTCAATTAAGCATTTTTCTCTAGCAAGAAGTTAATTAATTTGTTGAATAATAAATCATTCTTGATATAAGACAAATGCTCATCGCTAAGAGATTCTTTGAATTCCTTAATAGTTTTCTTAGCATCTTTGGCCATTTCTTTAATCTTGGCATCTACTTCTTCTTTTGTAAGATCCAATTTCTCGACCTTAATAATTTCTTTTAGAGCCAATCGGGTCTTAACAGATTTCTCGGCTTCTTTGCGTTGAGATTTGCGATACTCATCCATAGTAGTGCCAACATATCTTAGGTAATCTTCCATACGGATGCCTTGATACATCATTTGGTTTTCCATACCTTTAATAATATAGTCTAGTTCATCCTCAATCATACATTCTGGGATAGAAACTTCTATATTTTTAACAATTTGCTCTATAATTTTATTTTCTGTCTCATTTTTCGCTTGCTTAGCTGCTTGCTCTTCTAACTTATCCTTGATACTTACCTTATAATCATTAAGCGTCTCGAATTCGGACACATTGCTGGCAAATTCATCATTAATCTCTGGATATTCTTTGTATTTAATAGCCTTGATTGTACAATGGAAATTTGCAGGTTTGCCAGCCAAATCTGCCACTTGATAATTCTCTGGGAAAGTAACCTTAACATCTTTCTCTTCATTAACTTTTGTTCCAACCAATTGGTCCTCAAATGTGTCAATAAAGCTATGGCTACCAATCTCTAATTCATAATCTTTAGCAGTGCCGCCATCAAAGAATTTGCCATCGATACTACCAGCAAAATCTAGTGTAACGATATCGCCATTAGCAACAGCCTCACCCTCGGCCTTTTCTACCAATCGTGCTTGTTGTTCCTTAACACGATCCAATTCTTTCTTAATATCTTTGTCAGTAACTTTCTTAGGCTCAACTTTGATATTCAATCCAGTGTATTGACCCAACTTAACCTCAGGCATTACTGTAATATTAGCTACTATTACAATACCTTTATCATTTAATGCCTTAACTGATAGGCTAGGAGCATCAACAGGCTCAATATCTTTCTCTTTGGTTAAAATTGTCATATAGTTCTTATAGAAACCATCACCAATAGCATCCTCAAAGAATACTTCTGGTCCATATACTTTCTCAATAACTTTCCTAGGTGCTTTGCCTTTTCTAAAGCCTTCTACAGAAAATTTACCTTTGTTTTTATTATACGCTTCATTAAGTTCTTGCTCCCACTCTTCTGCAGTTAGAGTCATTTCTATCTCAATACTATTCTTCTTTGACTTGTCAACTGTATATTTCATTATTTTCTCCTTGTGTTGTCATAAAATTCAATGGATTATATCACAAAAAAAATATATTTGCAATTATTATACTGCAAATATATATTACTTTACATTAATTTAATTGATAAATACTTAAATTTATTTGACAAATGTATATACTATCAAGACTACTGCTAATATAAACAATACTATAGAATAAATTAAATAATTTTTGCAATCAAATCCATCAAATTTATTTCCAATTCTTTCCATAACGCTATTAGGTTCTTGTTGAGTCAAGCTAGAGGCATCATATAATTGTTTTTTAGCTTTGTAGACAAGCAAAATTTTATATGCAATTACACCAATAATGACTGCAAGCACCCAAACCTTTAGTTTGGTGTAAAATACAGATTGAATAGGTATAAAACACAATACAACAAACGCTATAGCAAGTAAAGCCATAGCGATGTTGATTGGTTTCTTAAAATAGTTTTTTATATTTGTCCAAATTTTTTTCATTATTTTTCTATTTAAGTAAATAATTTACTACATAAAATATTAATTAGTTATGAAGTTATTATAGCAAAAAATTATTTCAATATAATAAACAAAACGATTAATACTAATGCCACAACCCAAGCGATATAGTACCAAAGATTACGCTTGTAGTATGCATAACTAAAAGATGTGGCTAGAGCAACAATATAAGATAAAATATTGCCGATAGTAGTAAATGCAGTACTAACTTGATTACCGCTAAATATCTTTGCCAAAATTAAAGCAATAGCAATGCACATAACAGCCCAAAAAGATACAAAATTAATTACTCTACTCCAACTAATTGATGTAGTTTTAGTTCTAGTTGCCATATTTATTTCTCCTTATTTAATTAGTAAATTATATTAATAACCTCAATGAATTGTTAAAATTTAAGGTATATCAAATAATTCAGTAGTATAATATCACATTAATTATTAGTTTACAAATAATTTAATGAGTCAAAATTATTTTAATATAGAATATTTGCAGCCGCAATAATTCTGTCTATAAATATTAAATTTTTTACTATTTCTAATTGATTTAAGGTAGCCGTCGTTTTTCTTAAAATTTGCCCACAAATACTCTATATCATACTTATTCGACATCTCCAAACCAATTTGGTTAAGTAAAATATAATTCTTGTGTGGGCTAACCGACATAGTTGTAGTAAAGATATCAAATCCATTATCTTTGGCATACTTTGCTGTATAATCCAGTCTAAGCCTAAAGCACGCTTCACACCTACTTCCGCCCTCAGGTTCATTACGTAGTCCAACTACCAATTTTTCATAATCCTCAGGAATATATTCCGCCTCAATTAATTTAACATCACATCCATCTTGATTAAGACAATTAATGATTTTTTCCTGAGCATTGAGCCTTTTATCATATTCTTGCTTAGGGTAGATATTAGGATTATAGTACAAAACTGTCACATCATATGTCTGACACAAATCTTGTAAAACACCGCTACTGCAAGGTCCACAGCAACTATGTAATAATAATTTCTTTTTTGATTCCAACTATCCCCTCCGTTAATCAAATATTAATATAGAATTAATAATTAATCATATTAAAATAAGTAATATAAGATAAATAATTAGTCGTATTGAATAGAATAAAATATTATCTTTTAGAAAAGAAATTGTAATACAAATCCTAATAATGAGCTAACAACATACAAGAAACTAACTATAACCAAATTCTCTTTGATATTCTTGTTATTCTTAAATAATACAACTATTGCGACACCGGCATTAGTGCAAAGTCCTGCAAGGCATGACGCAAAATTAATTCCAAAATTAGCAAATAGATTAGTAATTAACACGCTTGCAGCACAATTAGGTATAAGACCTATTAGCCCCATTACAAAAGGCTGAAAAATGCTATTGTTAAGCAAAACATTGCTTAAATTTTCAAATCCAACAAATTCCAATAACAATCCTAAAACGATATTTATTACTAGTATAAATGCACAAATTTTCAGTGAATGAATAAGTGGATGCAAGAAATATGTCTTAAAAGTTGTCTTTTCTTCTATTATATGGTGGCCACAACATCCCAAATCAACCTTGCCCTCTTTGTGGTGTTCTGCCAAGATGTGATCTTTATCAGATTCATTATGCATATGTTCAGAATCGTTTATGGTACTTGTGTCATCACAATCAACAGCAACATTATCAACTTTTTGCAAATTATCTTCTACTATATTATTAGCTGCTATAACGCTTAACTTAGTCAATTTTGCAGTATTAATTTTCTTAAATATCATATTAGCCAAATAGCCAATCAGAACAGCATAGATTAATTTGATACCTATCAAAAGTAATATGTATTTCAAGTTATTTGGATTATAACTTTCACCTAATAGATAAGGAATTGCCTCATCGCTTGTGGCAATATATACCGCTAGTAATGTACCAATATTAATACGATTTTCGCAATAAAGGTCTGTGGCAACTATCGAAAAACCGCATTGTGGAATAATTCCTACTGCACCAGCAATAAGTGGCGAAAATTTATTGTTAAGAAAGTTAAAATTGTGCCATTTGTTAGCAAATTTAACTTCTATCAATTCGATTAATATATAAACTAACAGAAGTATAGGCAATACTTTAAGTGTATCTATTAACGAATCTAATAGCACATCCCCTACTTTCTCAAACATTTTTCCTCCAACAATTTTTTTAAATATTTTTTATTATTAACTTTTATATTCTCCAACATACTATTTAAGTCAGTCCTGTCAAGCAATAATACACCCAAATTCTGTGCCATGTCAACAGCTTGTTTAGAATATCTTGAATTAGTTATCACAACGGCATAATCCGAATGGTAATAATTTAGTGCTGTATTAATCTGCTGTATTGCCGAAGCACCAACAGAATGATTATAATATAATTTTGCCTGAATACAATATTCATAGTGCTTAGATTTGGCAAATAGGTCTACACCATAATCACCACTACGTTTAGTTGTTTTGGTCTTAAAACCATAATATCTGAACATCCAGCATAATAAATCTTCAAAATCGACTCCACTAATAGCATCTATTTGAGACATAGATAATTGTGATACAAATCGTCTTATTCTATTAGACTTGGCTATAGAAAAACATAATTTAAAGATTAAAATCAAGATTGTTATTGGCAAAAATACTACTGACAAAACTATTAAGAATTTTTTCATACAACCTCCTCTATTATTAAAGCTACCTTGTATATATACTAGTATTGATTAAGGTATTATAGTTATATTTGATATAATATATTGTTGCTACATAATAATTTATTGGTTGCAATAATACATCAACTAAATTCTAATATAAGGCATTAAAACAATCATCCATTAATTTAATAATTATCTAATTAATATAAGTTACAATTATTAGTCAATAGTATAGCATAAAAAACAAATGCAGTTATTGTTTTATTAACTGCATTGTTAACCTAATTATACATTATTAACATCTAGAAATTTCTTAAGTTTGGTAGATTTCTTTTTATCTTCTATTTCTTTTTTTAGTTTTGCTTCTTCAATATCCTTGTGACGTTTCTCAATTTTGTCTTTGATGATTTTCTCATCAATTGCCGCTTGTTCTTTGACCATTTCATCATCAGCGTTAATTGGACTAGGTAATTTAGTATCATCCTTAATATGAACATCAAGTTGATTATAAGGAATACTAATTCCATTCTTGTCAAATTCTAACTTAACTTCTTCTAGCAATTCAAAATTAACGTCCCAATAATCTGCAGACTTAACCCAAACTCTGCATATAATATCAATACTTGATTCATTGTGTTTAGAGATGTTAACAAATGGTTTTGGGTCTTTAAGAATTAATTCGTTTTTTTCAATCAACTTGTTGATTATACGCTTTGCCTTACGAAAGTCATTCTCGTACGCAATAGAAAAAGTTAAATCTAGCCTACGAGTTTTGTTAATAGAGTAGTTAGTTATGGTGCTGCTAGATACAGTACCATTAGGTACGACAATCATTTTGTTATCTGGGGTCTTAAGAGTAGTGTAGAATAGCGAAAACTTATCTACTGTACCGCCAACTCCATTATACTCAACATAGTCACCTAACTTAAATGGTCTCATAACTAGGA
>CAMEKS010000009.1 GCA_945921465.1 uncultured Clostridia bacterium
CATTTGATGGGTTAAGTATAGCTTGGGCTGTGATAGAATATATATCCAATCATTATAGGTGTAAAACATTATTTTCTACACACTTTCACGAATTAACAGAACTAGATGGCTTGCTAGATGGCGTAAAAAATTATAAAGTTCTAGTTAGAGAGTATAATAACAATGTGATATTCCTTAGAAAAATAGTAAGAGGGAGTGCAAATCAAAGTTTTGGAATACAAGTGGCAGCACTGGCTAAATTGCCTCAGGAGGTATTGGATAGAGCATCACAAATTTTACATAATCTAGAGGAACACGATCTTAATCAAAATTTAATTGCAGAGACTACCAATAACGACACTGCTGAATCCAATGTCAAGTATAGACGAGGATTGAACGAAATTGCAGGGATTTTGAACGACCTAGATATTAATACTCTAACCCCATTAAGCGCATTCGATACACTAATTCAATTAAAAGGATACATAAATAAGGACTAATTATGTCAAAAATAAACATCTTAGACAAATCAATATATAGCTTAATTGCTGCTGGAGAGGTCGTAGAGAGACCCAGAAGCATAGTAAAGGAGTTGTTAGAGAACTCCATTGATGCGGGAGCCACCAATATAGTCATAGAGATTACTAATGGCGGGCTAGAAAGTATAAAAGTATCTGATAATGGATGTGGAATAGCAAAAGAAGATTTGCAGGCAGCTTTTCTACCACACGCTACTAGCAAGATAAGCAAAGCGGAAGATCTAGAACACATAGGCACACTTGGTTTTAGGGGCGAGGCATTATCAACTATTGCCGCCGTATCCAAAGTAACGATGATAACTAAGACTGAAAACGCTGATTGTGGCAATATTATCAAAATTAGCGGTGGTGAAATTGAGTCAATAGAACCAATAGGCTGCTCTAACGGAACTACTATTTATTCCAAAGATATTTTCTACAATATCCCTGCCAGACGGAAATTTTTGGGTAAACCTCGCAGTGAAGAGGCAGAGATAACTAACATTGTAGCTCGAATTATTTTATCTCACCCAGACATTGCTATTGAATATGTTTCTGACGGAAAGCAAATTTACAAATCAACAGGTGCTGGACTATTTGATGCAATATACTCTATATATGGCAAAAGTGTCATTAATAACTTAATAGAAGTTAAATTTGATCGTGATGGCATCAAAGTATGGGGTTATGTTGGCAAGCCGAGTTTTGCTAAGCACAATCGAACATATCAGACTTTGATAGTAAATGGTAGATATGTTGTCAATCAGACTGTATCAACTGCAATTTTCAAATCTTTTGAAAACTATTTAATGAAGAATTTATTTCCATTCTTTGTGCTTAATATGGAATTGGATCTTAGTGAAGTAGATGTTAATGTTCATCCTAACAAGATGGATATTAAGTTTGCCAACACTAAGAAAGTATTTGAGATAATGCTGATAGAGATTTCGAAAGTGCTTCTGGATTCTATTAACTTAGAAAATGTTGTGATGACAAATGCAGAAAGTGTTGAGATGAATCCCAAAATAAATCTTAATAACTTGCAAGTAATTAACGATAACGAAGGCATCAGTTATAGCAAAAATATTATAGATAACCAAAATACTGCTATTAATAGCGTAAAAGACAACACCACATCATATATTAGACCACAAGAAGTATTGATAGAGAATGATATCATAGATAATAATAAAGATAAAAACACAAAGTTTTCATTTGATTATAATCAAAAATTTGATATTTCGCCTATTGACAACTTCAATGGCGAATATGTTCTGCATTCACCTAGCGATGTTGAACAAAAAATAACGGAAATATCTAACAGAGCGCAACTTGTTATTGCTGATGATAGCAAGATACAGGACGCATCTCAAATATTGAATGATAGTAATTATCAAGTAATTGGCACTTTATTTGATACATATATTGTGTTGCAATTTGCAGATTATATTTATCTTATAGATCAGCACGCAGGGCATGAGAGGGTGCTATTTGACAAATTATGTAAAGAGTTGAAAGATGGTAGCGTTATAAGTCAGCCATTGCTTATTCCTTATACTTTTACAACTAATAGTATCGAAACATCATTTATGCTTAATATTCTAGATGAGATTAATAATTTAGGCTTTGAAATTGATGAATTCGGAAATAATGTTTTTCGAGTATCATCTGTCCCATTAATATTAAAAAATATTTCACTAAAAAACTTTTTTGCTGATATACTGAAAGATATTAATGCTCCAAAATTAAATTTGTCAGAGATTGATGTGATATATGATTTCTTGGCATCTACTGCATGCAAACATGCTATTAAAGCTTATGATAAATTAGATAAATCTCAGATTGATTTTCTGTTAGAATTGCTTAAGGATACGCCAGTATTATTATGTCCTCATGGTAGGCCAATAGTATTAAAGATTACAGAAAAGGAAATTGAAAAGTGGTTCAAAAGAATAGTATAAATTATAATTGTATAATAATAATTGGACCAACTGCATGCGGCAAAACAAGTCTGTCAATAGAACTAGCGAAAACTCTAGAATCTGAGATCGTCAGTGCAGATAGTGTCCAAATATATCGTGGGCTAGATATTGGCTCCGCCAAAGTGACAAATGAAGAGATGTCAGGAATCCGTCATCATATGATTGATATAATTGATGCTGACGAATCTTACAGCGTTTCTCAATATAAAGCGGATGCCACAAGTGATATAGAAGGAATAATGTCACGAGGCAAAATGCCAATAATAGTAGGTGGAACGGGATTCTACATAACAGCATTACTTAACGATAATAATTATGGAGACACTCCACCTAATAACGAAATAAGGAATAAATATGCTCAAATTTTAGCAGAAAAGGGTGCCGCATATATACATCAACTTCTTTCACTAGTTGACCCAGAGTCGGCTGCTACACTACATCCTAATGATACAATGCGAACTATCAGAGCACTAGAAATATGGGAAAGTACTGGCAAGACGAAATCTGAATGGATCAAAATAAATAAAGCAAAAAAATACAATTCTAACTTGCGGCCTTTAATTGTCGGACTTAATCTATCTACTAGGGCAAAATTGTATAATAAGATTAATCGCAGAGTTGAAGTGATGTTTGAGAATGGATTGGTGGGTGAGGTAGAGGGCCTCTTGCGTAGAGGCATTGCTTGGGAAGCGCAATCTATGCAAGCGATTGGATATAAGGAATTTAGGCCATATATAGATGGAATAATCAACTTAGAAGAATTGAAAGAAGTGATTGCTCTCAATAGTAGGCATTATGCTAAGAGGCAGTTGACATATTTCAACAAATTCCCTCAAGCCTTTTGGTACAATACAGACCAAATGACCAACAAAGAAATAATTAAAGACATATTGGCAAAATTATAGTATAATTATAAATAAATGATTTTATTACATTTCGTTGATTAATATAAATAAATTATTTGTAATTAAATTAATAATTTTTAATGCCTTTATTGGTTATATTTTATAAAATTCATATTAATCACTTAAGAGAATTTGGTAATATTGAATTGATAAACAAAAAAAATTGGGCAACATATTGTTGTCCAATTTTGTATTAGTATTGGCAGGGAAGAGAGGACTCGAACCCCCAACCTACGGTTTTGGAGACCGCTACTCTACCATTGAGCCACTTCCCTATGAGCTTATGTGTAGTATACAATAATTAAAGGAAACTTGTCAATTATTTATATAAATTAATTAATTTATTTTTGCTGTTCTAAATAATTTGATATACTCTTAGTGATAATAAGATTATCTCATTATCTCTAATTATCTTACAACTACTTTTGATAATATTCCTTGGTCGCAATCTATGACTGGTTAAAGTAGTTAAAATATATATGTAGCAGCATTATAATCTATGTGTTACGCTGTCGCTCGCAACTTATCAAGATAATCGCTAATCGGCTATTACTAACGTAATTCTGGTTGAATAATCTTTAGTTATGCACTTGTTACCCCATCGGCTACGTTTGTTTATCGTTTGAGATAATTTTGACTAGGTATATTTGACTATATTGATGCATTTATATATTGCGTCAGATTATTTTAGATTTGTGGTTAATTTATTATAGAATATATTTTTTGAGATTAATATTTAGATAACATTATATGATAGAAAAGTAGGGCGTAATATGAAAGATATAATATTATATACAGACGGGGCTTGTTCGGGGAATCCTGGAATAGGCGGATATGGATATGTATTGATGTATAAAGACAAGATTAAGGAGTTCTCTGGGGCAGAGCCAATGACTACTAACAACCGTATGGAATTAACGGCAGTTATCAAGGGGCTTAACCAAATCAAAGAACCTTGTAATGTTACAATATATACCGATAGTGCTTATACTATGAATGCTTTTGACCAAGGATGGATAGACAAATGGCAGCTAAGCGGTTGGAAAACTGCCAATAATAAACCTGTTAAGAATGACGATTTATGGCAAGAATTATTGGCTGCGATTGCTAGACACAATAGTATTAAATGGGTTAAAGTAAAAGGTCATGCTGACAATGTATATAATAACCGTTGCGATAAATTAGCAACGGGTGAGATAGAGAAATATAGACTAAATCATTCTACTATTAGTCAATAATCAATTAGAGTTAAAATATATTATATAATAAGACAGTTGATTAACAACAAATGTTTAACTAGGATGTATATTTTCATTGTTGTTTTTTTGATTTATTTTAATTAGAGTTGATTTATTATTAATTTATTCAATTACCAATTGTATAATAAAAAAACTTCGCTAAAATTTATGATTTAGTCGAAGTTTTTTTTGAATTAATATGATTGTTTACGAAATATAAGCCTACTAATATTGTTGATTATTATTATAGACAATATCATATAGATTAGACTAATATAAAAGTTTTGAATAGAATAAGAAGTTGTATCAAATAATGCGTGCAAAATATTGTTATTTGTATTGTAGTTATTAGTATAGAAATATTTGGCTAAATTAAAGTTATTAGATGGTAATGCTGTCATATATATCAATTTTATTTTGCTAAGACCATATATTCCTAATGAAGTAGAAATTGTTGCAATAATAGAGGATGAGTATTTCTTAAATATGGAAGAAACCAAGAATAACAAACTGGCATAACCTACAATAGCCACAATCTGACAAAGCAGTAATATTATGGATGCAATAATTGGTGATAGTGTTATTACTGAATTGGCATTAAATATTGTAACAATATTAGATGTAGGCAACCCAAACTTAATCAATCCAATAGCCAACGAAATTAAATAGGTTAGGACTAATAACAAACTATTAACAATAATAATTGACCAAAATTTTGTTTTCCAAATTTTATTTCTTTTGTTTGGGCTCATTATTATTAATTTTAGAGTACCGTTGTAATTTTCGCCTGCTATAGTGTTGCTGATCATAATAGCCATAAATATTACTATTATTGCACTGGCCAACTTAATAACAAATTGGGCATAGTCTAATACTGAAATATCAGAATTAACCTGATAATTGAATTGATATAGGTTGCTATCGGTATTAGTGTAAGTATTGGTATCTATATTATATTTGGCAAGCGTAACAATACTACGACTATTATATATTTCACTTTCGTCGATGTAATCACTATATACACTAAAATTCTGATAACAAGCCAGCGAAATTGAATTGTTAATTAATTCAACAACCGAATTTTTCAATTCAATTTGATTAATGATCCCAGTTTTCAATTGCTCAAAATTGTTGTGAGAATGAGCCATTTCTATCTCATTTTTTATTACAGTTAAATTATTATTGGCGATAGGAATGTAAGAATTAATGGATTTTACCTGCTCATTAGATAGGCTAATAATAGTAAAGTGGTCTACAAAGTTTTCAAAAGCAGTCAAGAAATTAATTTTGTTAATACTTTCTATCAGTGATAGATGAGCTTGTCTAGTATTAGATTCTAGTGTTAATTCTTGCAAAGCATTTAACTTATTTTCTAGAGTAGTTACTATTTTTTTCTTACATAATATCATTTTATAATCAAACTGATTAAGCTTAGAATAAAAACTAATAAATTGATCAAGGTTGGCAGTAAATGAGGAATATAAATTGTTTGCTTGAGTTACAGAGAAGTATCTAGAAGTTGTGCTATCCATATAATTACGATAGCTGTAATAAGATTCCACAATATTATCATAATACAAACCAATTGTGTAATTGACAAAATTAATTGATCTAGATGCACAATCATCTAATAAATTCTGTAATTTATTATTAACTAATAGATTATATACATTGATTCCTCTACTAGAATTATTAGAACTAATCTGTTCCTCACAAGCACTTGCTAATTGACGCACTTTGTTAAAATACACATCATTAGTAAAAGATGCATTAACACTAATTTCATAGATATAATCGATGCTCACTAAATCACCAAATGAGGTAAGTGATTCGGCAAAGGTGTTAAGATTAGTGGTTATTAATTTTGCTTGATTATTAAGAGTAGTATTTTCGCCGGCATTTTTATAAGCTTCTAATAACTCAAAATCAGACTTAATTTGGGTGGACAATTGTATGATAGACTCTTGCCTATTATTTAGTTTGGTATAATATTCTAACATTGATTGCGCTTGAGCAATAGATTGAGTTGTACTAGAATTAATTGAGGTATTATATTCCGTATATAATTCATTAACCGTAGATGCCTCTATAGAATATTCGTTGTTATTATTGATTGGGGTAGGGCTGAATAGGAAAAATGAAGCTACTATAATAATTGCGATTATGCAACTACAAATAAGTAAACATTTGCTTCTTATATTCTTAGTCAACTCTAATTTCAATAAATTTTTCGTCACTAGTTATATTCCTCTACCCATGATTTGTTCATTGCTTTTCTTTGCAATATTTCGTCTAGCAATTCCGACAAAGGACGACTTATTACTTCTACTTTGAATATATTGATTTTGTAATCAGTCAGACGTTTAGTAATTTTCTGTTCGTTTTCTTTTTCTGTATATACTAAGACTTTGTTACCACATAGTGCAACTTTTATGCCCATTTCATTAATGATTATTTTCCCTGCAAAGTTAGGATAGTCTACGGTAAACGCTAATTTGTCATCTTTGGCACCAAGTTGTCGTATAGAATCTATGCTTCTTGTCTCTAGTATTCCGCCATTATTAATAATTGCTATCGTGTCACACAACTCTTCTATTTGTCCTAAAACTTGACTAGATAATATAAATGCAATGTTATATTTCTTAGCCAAAAGCCTTATTAGATTCTGCTGATCTATAACTTCTTTTTGTTTCATTCCAGCAAAAGGATCATCTAGAATTATAACCTTTGGATTGGTTATCATAGCATTTACTAAATATAATTTCTGGCGATCAGCTTTAGTGTAATTTTTTAGTTTTGTATTTGATAAATGTTCAATGCCAACTATTCTAAAGACCTCTAATATGTCTTGTTTGCTATAGTTGCCGCGTAATTGAGAAAATAATGCGACATTTTGCAATCCTGTCATATTAGGAAACATCTTAGGGGATGTGATATATCCAGCAATATATTGCATGGCTTTAGAATAATTATTTTTGAATGAATAAGTATTGATGATAATATCGCCGTTTTTAGGAACCAATGAACCGCATATAGCACGCAAAATAGCAGATTTTCCAGAAAAAGAAGGCCCCAGAAGACCAAAAATTTCTCCTTCGTGAATTGTGAAGGATACATTATTGATAACTAGTTTTTTACCAAAAGATTTTGATAAATTCTTTACTTCTAGAACAGGAATTCCCAATTTTTATTTCCGTCCAAATTTTATTAATTTTCTTAATTGCTTCACTTATTATAGTTGTTGCTTCTTATTTATTTCCAAATTTCGAATTATGTTGACTATTCAATATATTTCTTAATTTTACAAAACAATACCCATCCAATAGTTGTAATATAAATTTTGTGCAGTATTGCGAAGAAAAGGAACACGATCAGCAATAGTATATTTTATTTATTTATAATTAGTTTAGCATATAGTTTTTATTTTGACAAATCATATTTGTCCTAATTTAATAATACTAATATTTAAGAATCTATATAGGGGAAACTAAACTAATGAATGACAAAACAAAACGCATCTTGAATATAGTGGTATCCATAATTCCAATATTAATAATGATAGTTGCAATAATTATAAGTAATATGCCAACGATTAAGATAGTTCTAAAATGGGTTTTGCTTCTTTTAATTATTATTTCTTCTATACTAATGTTATTTACGCGAAAACATATAAAACCCATTATATACAAATTTATTGCTATTGTCGCTTATTTGACCTCTTTTGGATTGCTAATCTATTCGTTTCTATATAAATATGATTTAACAAAATATTTTTCATCTATTACTGCTATCAAAGAATTGATACTATCTAGTGGAGCAATGGGTGGCATTATATTTATAATTATACAAATAGCCCAAGTTGTATTTTTACCTATTCCTGCTGTAGCACTGATGATAGTTGGTATCATAGTCTATGGGCCAATTCGAACATCTATATTGTGCATTATTGGGGTGTTGTTAGGCTCTTATCTTTCTTTTATGGTTGGCAAAACTTTTGGTTACAAATTTATTAGTTGGGTAGTTGGTGAAGAAAAAGTAACAAAATATTCTAATATATTAAGAAACAATGGAAGATTAATTCTAACACTTGTTTTCTTGTTTCCTATGTTACCAGATGATTTGTTCTGTATGATAGCAGGTATTTCACCAATGACATTCAAAGAGTTTTTTTTGATTGCAACGTTAGTGAGGCCAATCACAATTATTGTTTTGTGTGCTTTTGGCGGCACATCCATACTGTCGTTTGACAATCCTTTAGGTATAATTATAACAATTAGTATATTAATTATCGCTATAGTTTTTGCCACTATAATGATTAAGAAAAATAAAAGGGTAAAAAGTTTGTTTCTAAGAATGAAAGTTATTAAATAAAAAGCACCTAACACTAATAACCACAATTGGATTAAAAGTGTTAGGAGGCTTTTTTAATCTATGTGTAATTGGATATTCGCCCAATATGCACTATCGTGCACCCCAGCCGACTAGCGTCGTCTGACATATTGATTGAATTAACATCAGTTGCTGTTAAATATCCCTATGGGCTGCTTGATGACAACTTCCGATAATATAATCTAAGGGATGATGCTTTGCTTACTATGTTCGCAACTCAGTTTGCTAATCGCAAACACCGCAATTGCTTGCGGCATCCTGATTGAATTAACATCAGTTTTGCTTGAATATACACTCGCTTTGCTCGTGTGCATTCAGACAAAACTTCCGATATTATCGTTTAGATTAATTCGTAATCAATCTACATCATTATTATCAATTTGTTCAATATTTTGTTAGTAGATTTGACGCGACACTAATACAGTTGTTTATTTTTGCTTATTATTCTATATATCATTGGTGCCCAAATTAAGTTAGATGATAATACAATAGGGACAAATAATTTTACATAAAAGTCATTAATATTAGTAAAATCTAAACCAATAAATGTATTAATAGCATATGACAATATGGACAAGACTAAGAAACTAAGTATTCCCATGCTAACACTAAAACCACACCGGAAAGTGCTTAGCTTTCGCTTATTAGGGTTGGCTATAAATGGAGACATTAATGCAAAGGCAACCACAAAGCAAATCACATATGCACAAATAAATATAATATTATCGCTTTTAGTCATTAGGTCAAGAGTCTTAAATACTGTAAGCATTATAGACACTTCTACAACCATAAGTAGCAATAGCACTATACCCAAAATAAATTTTGCTTTGTTTATTTTGATATAATTATAACTATCATTATTATTGTAAATATTATCAAATTTATTTATTGTTATACTACTACTATTAAGTTGTTCATTAAATTCTTGCGTCTCTTCAGCTGTTTCTTTTGTTTTGGTAGGGAAATAGTAACTGTCTTCTTCATCCAAATCTACAAATTTTTCTTCTTCTTTTTTTGATTGATATTCTGTATCAATATCTTCATAATTTGATTTGATATCTAATATATCTTCATCTTGATTTGTCATAGATTGCATTGTAGCCAAATCTTCGGTGTAAGTGCCATCAGTTTTAACTAATTTACTGTCAGCAATCATATCAAATCTCTCAACGAACTCTTTGTTACGTGCTTCTCTTTCTTTATCAGAAATTTCGTTTACAGAACTTTGATTTGTTTTGTTTTGGTTTGACCTATAATTATTAGTGGCTTTATTACGCTCTAGTATTTCCTCAAAATCAGATGTATTATAGCCAGTAAATACTTTTGCCTGATTAATTGACTGCGACGTTATTGTACTTGTGTTCTTTTTTATCGATTTTGCTTCGTTGTAATAATTTGGAGATGAATTAACGAATTGATACTTATTGCTAGATTTCGTTTCTTCATTTTTGTTGCCACCATACAATATTTCTAGAGATGCTTTCTTCTTTTGTTCCCTAATGTAATCAGGTTCATCGTCATATGTCTCGATTTTTGCACCTGACTTGATACTATAATACACATTATCCATTTCCTTTCTAAGGTTATTGGTGTATTTAATTGTATCTTTGTTAGCAACATCATCTTGTCTGGTAGAATAATCTTGATGAATGTTATTAATTGAATTATATAGTGCTTGTTCTTTTAGTTCTTCTTCATCTGTTTCCACCAAGTCGTCGTCAATAATAGGTGAACTATTGTCTATTACATATGCGTCTTCAGTTGAATTCTCTTTTGCAATACTATTTGTATCTAAAATATTTTCATCATCTTCTAATTGTATATTGCTGTTATTATCTATTGTTTGAGTAGATATGAGTTCTTCATCTTCGTCTAATATTTCTTCATTGTCAGTGCCTTCTAATAGTGTTCTCATTCTATCCTGTACATCGAATGTATAGTTGGCAAAATTATTTGTAGAATAATCTGATGTGTCATTATCGTCAATCATATATTCTTCAGTCGTAGTATTATCTACAATGTTCTCACTGTCAACATCTTCATCAATTTGTTCTTGCTTTGTTGTATAGTCGTTATCTAGCCAGTCAAATTCTGATTTTTTGTTCAAGACATTATTTTCAAAGTACTTTCTACCAGCATCTAATAACTTATAGTAGTGCCTCTTGCCACCAATTTCGCTATCAGCCCAATATGAAGTGACATATCCTTTGTCTTCAAAACGTGTAAGACTGCTATAAAGACTGGGCTGCTTTAATACAACTTTGCCATCAGTCTTTGATTCTACTTCACTAATTATTTCGTAGCCATATTTATCACCGGAATATAGTGATTCTAAGATTATGTTATTGACCGAACCACGGCTAGCATTTTTCTTATTTTTTTTTGCCATATACGGCTCCCTTTGTACAAAAATATTATTTTTATTATTAAGTATATAAAAAATTGACAGAATTAGTCAAATGAAATATTATGTTATAGTTAAATTAAATATTATAATACTATGCAAAGTATTATGCAAATTTGCAAAAAACTACATAGTTTTGTCGTTATTTGGAGTATATATGATTAAACCAGATATGATAATCAGAACCAATAGAAGGAGTATGTCACTTACTGTTAGTAAGGATGGTCAAGTAATTATTAGGGCTCCTAAGTCATTACCACTAGATCGCATTTTTCAATTCCTTAATGAGAAAGAGGGGTGGGTTAATAAGCACTTAACTAGGATAAAAAAAGAAGAAAATAACAACATAGATATCCGAAATCATCAATCGTATCTAATTCTTGGTAAAAAGTATAAGCCAAAGGCTATGGCTGGAATAAAAAAAATTGAAATATATAACAATGAAATTATTTACCCATCTAATTGGGATGATCTGACATTGTATAATAAAATGAAGAAGTATTATCTTAATTTAGCTTCCGAAATATTACCTAAGAGGTTGGAATATTTTGCCGACTTAATGCAAATCGATTATTCTGATGTAGTAATCAAAGGGTTCAAGGCCAAATGGGGTAGTTGTGATAATAAAGGGATTATCACTATAAATTACAAAACAGTTATGCTTCCCCATAGGGTAATAGATTATATACTAATACACGAACTTAGTCACCGAATAGAATTTAATCACTCACCAGCATTTTATAAGGTGATAGAGTGCATAATGGACGATTGGAAGAAACAAAGAAAACAATTACATAATTATAATTACTTGTTGTCTGTATAAATGTATTATAATTTGTTTGGTAATAAATAATGACAATAATTAGTAGTAGGGTAAGTACTATGCAATAAGTGGGACAAAAGTAATTAAAATTAAGCAGGGGACTTACCCTGTTTTTTTAATTACAAAGAATAAAACCAATTAATAATATTAGCCATTATATCAAATATCTATTTAGGGCAGTAGTTAAAATTCCGCTAATTAATATAGTAAAACAGGGTAGACATAAGTTGTAGACAACTCCTAATATAAGAAGGAATGTAAGAAAAGATAGTAAAATAGTATTAAAATAAACATCCAAAATCTTTTCGCAAAAGAATACTTTTGCGAATACATAGGGCTTTTTTTAATATAACTAACAATAAATTATAATGACATACGCAAAGTATTTGCAAGCACAGCATTTTGTCCTAAATTTAGGCTATTTTTAATATTATGCAAATTACAAAAAAGTACTACGCAATGTTCTTGCATAGTACATGTTATTGATTTTGCATAGTACTTTTTGTACAGCACATAACTGCATTAATTTTATTTTTTACAACATATAATTAATATTATATAATAACATTTATTTCAAATTCAGATAATATCTTTCAATATACTTTAATATCTCTTTTGCATTGATTACAGAATATTCTTTATGAATTGAAGAAAAAGCATAATTTTGTTCATCTATAGTTTTATAATCAGCAAATGAATAATTCCTAATATAATTTAGAATACGCATTAATCCTAATTTGCTATATTCAGTGAAACAACCATTAGGAACATTGTATAGCATCATTTCTATTAAATCCCCTGATTCTACATTAGTAATTTTTGCTTTGATTGCAATGTGTTTGAATAATAAAACATATTTCTCAAATATATCTGATGTCTCATAGTTTTTGCACACATAATTTTCTAGAGTAACAACTGGATAATTGACCTTAAAATCCTTCACAGAATTTCCAAATGTTTTCAAACCATATTTATAATTTTTGTTTCGAAAAGAAACTCCAATTATCAGCTGGCAATTAAATACACCTATTGTTGTTCCTTCAGTAGTGTTTTGCTCTTTGCCAAAAAGAATTTTTGCAGCCAATCCCCTTTTTTTAACTTTGTTTTTTTTGCCATCAAACTTAGATTGAGCTGTGTTATTATCAGAAGATAATTCTTGGCAATATGTCATATATATGCTATATTGGTCATGCCATAGTAGAGTATCTTTGTCAGATTTGTGTATTAATAAATTAAATATTTTGTTATTAATCAACTTTAATTTTTCTGCTATAATTTTGTTGTTTTGGTCTTGGTCAGATGAATATTTTGGCAATTTTAATTCTACAAAAATAGTATTAACTATATTTTCGCTTATGTTGTTGTGCAATTCATATTGATCAACATAATAACTTCTATAATCTTTTGAATATTTGATGTCATTGCTGTTTTGTAATATTTCTTCAAAACATTCGTCTATTAATGCTTTATATTCGTCTCTGAAATATTCTAAAATATCACTCTTAATTGGTGATATATTTGGTAAGCATATATCCAATTTATACCTCTTCTCATTTACTTTACAATTATTTCTTTTTATTGTATTATTTATATATTAGTATAACAAATATTAACAAATATTAAAACATAAATAAGTAGATTTTGAATATGTCAGAAAATTATTATAAGGATAGAGATTATAAAAATCTCGACAAAATTAATAGTCTTCTATATACCCTACCAGATTTTTGTACTGAATTTGCTAGGGGTATTGAACAACGAACATCTAATTTAACACGGCTTGGTTATATTTCTGATATCAAATTGTTTTTGGGGTATTTGGTTGATAATATATCAGAATTTAGAGGCAAACAAATTAAAGAATTGAGTATAGAAGATTTGAATACATTAACGCAGACTCATATTGAGATGTTTTTATCTTATCTAAAATTATATAAACAAGGTACAGAATATGTCAGCAATGGTGATTGTTCAATATCGCGAAAATTAAGTAGTATTCGTTGCTTATTGAAATATTTTTTTAGAAAAGATAAGCTAGACAAAAATGTTGCTGCCAAAGTTGATACCCCTAAAATTAGGGAAAAAGATATAATTCGATTGGATGTAGATGAGGTTGCTAAAATTCTTAATCTATCCGAAGATGGATACGAATTGAATACAAAAATGCAACAAGAATATCACAAAAATACTAAAGAAAGAGATTATGCTATACTTAGTTTATTTCTTGGTACAGGGATCCGTATATCTGAGTTGGTCGGTTTAGATGTTAATGATATAGATTTTAGTCAAAATGCATTTAATATTACGCGAAAAGGCGGAAAAAAGACAACACTATATTTTAATGAAGAAGTTGCTGACGCCTTAAAAATGTATATTGAGCATAGAAGCAAAATAAAAAATTTGCCAGATGATGAAAAGGCATTATTCTTAAGTCTGCAAAACAAAAGAATTGGTGTGAGAACAGTTCAGATACTAGTTAAAAAATATGCTCAAATTATTAATCCCCTAAAGCATATTACACCTCACAAATTGCGTAGCACTTTCGGTACTAATTTGTACAGAGAGACCAATGATATTTATGTTGTAGCAACTGTTTTGGGACACAAAGATATTAATGTAACCCGTAAACATTACGCTGCGACCTCTGATGATATTAAGCGAGAAGCTTTGACAAAAAATGTTAAATTAAGATAATCAAACGAGTAAGTACTAACCCAGAGATAGTTAGTAACTATACTCGTTATTAAATAATTAACTTAACATTATTGTTAATCGTTATTTAATTTTAATGATTTAATAATATGTTCGAAAAATATTTTATAAAATTTTCGAAATGGTAGAACAAATGTTTGACACAAATATTTTTGTGTGTTATAGTATTAGTGTTATAACAAGAATTGAAGCAGTAAATGACGTGTTATTTGTTTGATTCTGATACATTTTTGTAAAAAATAACAAATAGAGGAAAATTATGAGAAAAAATAAAGAAGAAGTATTGTTAAATTTTATTAAAAGTTATATCAAGGAGAATTGCTATCCACCTACAGTAAGAGAGATGTGTAGAGCTATATCAGTTAGTTCTACTAGTACGATCTCTTACTATCTAGACAAATTAGAGGCGAATAATCTAATTAAGAAAAACCCTAATAAGAATAGAGCTTTAGAAATTGTTGATGAAAACTTTACAATTAGTGATAATGTTACTAAAAATGATGTTTTAGCTATTCCTGTTTTGGGCACTATTGCTGCTGGGCAACCAATTTTGGCTGTTGAGGACTGCGAAGAATATTTCTACACCTCCCCTAATATGTTTCGTGGAAATAATTTATTTATGCTTAATGTTCATGGTGATAGTATGATTAACGCTGGTATATTAGATGGAGACCAAGTCGTACTAAGACAGCAGTCAAATGCGGATAATGGGGATATTGTAGCTGCTATGGTAGATGGGTGTGCAACCCTTAAGAGATTTTATAAGGAAAATGGTATATATAGATTGCAGCCAGAGAATGACAATATGGCTCCAATTATGGTAGATAATGTAGAAGTATTAGGAAAGTTAGTGGGATTAGTTAGAAAGTTTTAGTTCTATGCCAAGCGATATTATAGCCTCTAACTTACAATTTTGATAGATTATCAAGATAACACTACAGTATTTTATAATATAGATTACTCTTAATTAATAATTATAGTATACGAATGTTTTTGGATAAATTTTATTAAAAGATAAAAATAACCTATTAGTTTTAGAATTTTACTAATAGGTTATTTTTTATTAATTATTTTGCATAATCAACTGATCTAGTTTCTCTGATTACATTGATTTTAATCTGACCTGGATAATCCATTTCTTTTTCTACTTTCTTTGCAATATCTTTTGCTAAGAACATAGCATCCTCATCACTAATCATTTCTGGTTTAACAATTATTCTAATTTCTCTACCAGCTTGTATAGCATAACTCTTTTCAACGCCGTTGAAGTTGTTAGCGATTTCTTCTAATTGCTGTAATCTCTTAATATAAGATTCTAGAGATTCTTTTCTTGCGCCTGGTCTTGCACTGCTTATAGCATCTGCAGTCTGTACCAAAATTGCTTCTAGCGACTCATATTCTACTCCGCCGTGATGTGCGGCAATACAGTGAATTACTTCTTTTGACTCTTTGTACTTAGTAGCCAATTCTACACCAATGCTAACGTGTGTACCCTCAACTTCGTGGTCTACTGCTTTACCAATATCGTGCAGAAGTCCTCCACGTCTAGCAATTTTCTCGTTAGCGCCAATTTCCTCGGCAAGTAAACCTGCTAAGTAAGAGACTTCTAGTGAGTGCTTTAAGCAGTTTTGACCATAACTAGTTCGATATTGTAATCTACCTAATATTTTAACAAGTTCTGGGTGAATTCCATGAACTCTTGCATCAAATACGGCAGCCTCACCTGCTTCTTTGATAGTGTTTTCAATATCTCTAGTTACTTTTTCAACCATTTCTTCAATTCTGGCTGGGTGTATTCTTCCGTCTAAAATTAATTTTTCTAATGATTGTCTAGCAATTTCTCTTCTTACTGGATCGAAGCAACTAATTACCACTGCTTCTGGTGTATCATCGATTATTAAGTCAACACCTGTTGCACTCTCTAATGCCCTGATATTTCTTCCTTCTCTACCTATAATTCTACCTTTTAATTCTTCATTTGGTAATGCTACAGTAGATACTGTTACCTCACTAGTATGATCTACAGCAGTTTTCTGAATCGCAAGCGTTACTATTTCTTTTGCTTTCTTATTTGCTTCACTCTTGGCTTCTTCTTCTATGTTTCTTACAAGAATTGCAGCATCTTTTTTTGCCTCTTCTTCATATTTGTCAATTAATTCTTTTTTGGCTTCTTCTTTGGTTAGCTTGGCAATACGTTCTAATTCGGCAGTCATCATTTGCGTTATTTTATTTTGTTCTTCAATTTTTTGGTCAATAGTTTCTTCTTTTTGCTTTAATTCGTCTTTAATCTTTTCAATGTTTTCTAGCTTTTTATCCAAAGCATCTTCTTTAGAATTCAGAACATCTTCTCTTTGCATAATACGATTTTCAGATTTTTGCATTTCTAGACGACGTTCTTTAAGTTCTTCGTCGCATTCTGCTTTTAATTTATGAACCTCTTCTTTGGCCTCTAATACTATTTCTTTTTTAAGATTCTTTGCTTCATTCCTAGCATCTTCTAATAATGCAGATGCTTTGGCTTGATTCTTAGTATAAGAGCCTTTTGATAAATATTTCATTACCAAATATGTGGCTGCTACAGCAATGCCGGCGCCGATTATTAGGCTAACAATTGCTGTTGCAAAACTAAAGGCAGACAACGAAAATAATTTTGCAATATTCTGCATTGTCTCTCTCCCTTTATAAAAATATGATTATTCAAAAATATTTCTACATATATAATAATTTAGCGTACTAACGCTACTATTGATTGTATAATGTGGACCAAAAAAAGTCAAACAATTTGTTCTTCAATTTGAATATAAAGTCGAAATTGTTTGACTATTGGTATTATTAATAAATCAATTAAAGGTTAATTAATATTTTATACTGTCTTCGCATATCTCTAAAAGCATATAAATTGGATCTGTGCTTATCACAAATGAAGATAAATCTTATTCAACTCGCTAATAACACTGCTATAAGATTATGTAATTAGCTATAAGACACATTATCATTAAGTTAATGATAAACGTATCTTGAGGCTTGCTTGTATATAATCCAATTTAGGAATAAATCTAGACAATAATCAATTAAATGTCGTAATTATCAGTTTCTACAATCTCAATATTGTTTAATGCTTCCGTTACTAATTCTTCTATATCTAATTTGTTCTCTTCTATCTCTACTTTTTCTAGTCTAGGCTTAATTATAGGATACTTTGGTAAGAAAACAGTGCAGCAATCTTCGTAAGGTAATATTGATGTTTCAAAAAAATTAAATTTTTTAGAAATTTCAGTTATTTCTTCTTTATCCATTGCAATACATGGTCGCAAAATAGGGGTTTGCTTAGCAACTATGTTGGTGCTTGTAATACTTTCTATAGTTTGACTAGCGACCTGCCCTAAACTTTCGCCAGTAATAATGGCCTTCAAATTATTATCTATAGCGATCTTTTCAGCAATTCTAATCATTATTCGTCGCATTATTGTAATCATATATTCAGGCTTACAGTGTTTGTGGATTTCCTCTTGTATCTTGGTAAATGAACAAATATATAATTTAATGTTTCCCGTATAATCGCTTAATATTTTTGCTAATGTTTTTACTTTTTCTTTTGCCATTTCGCTAGTATAAGGAATGGATTGAAAATGCAGAGCAGATATAGGCATTCCCCTCTTTGCCATCAAGAAGCCAGCGACTGGCGAGTCAATGCCGCCAGACAGTAGTAACAATCCTTTGCCACTTGATCCAACAGGCATCCCGCCAACACCATTAATAATCTTATAAAATATAAAAGTTCTGTTTTGTTCTCTTATATCGACAAATATTTCTGTCTCATAGGTATGTAGGTTAACAACTGATTGTGGATTATTATCTAAAACAATCTCGCCCAATACTTTAGAAAATTCAGTAGAATTTATAGGAAAAGATTTATCTGCTCTTTTAACGGTTATTCTAAATGTTTTGGTTTGTAATTTAATTTGTGAGATATATTTTCTGATATTATCTACACTTGTTTCTATCATTATAGTTGGGCTGATAGAGTGAACTCCAAATACATTTTTGGCAGCATTAATTATTTTATTTTCGGACTTATCAGCATAATTAGTAATAAGAAATCTACCACTAATTTTGTTAACTGTACATTCGTAATCTCTAACAGCATATATGATATTATTTAATAATTCTTTTTCAAAAAATCCTTTATTTTTGCCTTTTAAGAATATTTCGCTATATCGTACTAATATTGCTTTTTGCATATAATCACCTATTTGTATTTTCTTTGTATTTGCTTAGTATTTCGCTAAGTTTGGATATAAATTGATCAATTTCTTCTTTGGTGGTTTGGTCGCAGAAACTTATTCTAAGAGCGCCCTCTATATATTTGTTATCTATTCCCATATTGCTAAGGATTCGATTACCTCTCTTTTTACTAGAACAAGCAGAGCCGTTCCCGATCAATATTCTTTCCTGCTCCAACATCCTTAAGATTGTCTCTGCTCTTAAATTGGCAACTGCAAAAGATATAATATATGGAGAACAATTATCTCCACTATTAATAATTATATCAAATGGCAATTGTGACAATCTCATTTTAGTATAATCAGAGATTTCTTTGATTGTGTCGTAATTAGATTTGATATTATTAATAGCAATTTCCGCTGCTTTAACGAATGCAAATATAGCTGGAGTATTTTCAGTTCCGCTTCTAAGATTATTTTCTTGCCCGCCGCCAAGCAACATTGGGTTAATATTAATGCCCTTTTTTACATATAATGCGCCAATACCTTTTGGCCCATAAATCTTGTGCGAACTGATTGTAAATAGATCAACTCCTAATTCGTCTAAATCTATATCAATTTTACCAACTGCTTGTACACCATCCGAATGGAATACTACAGAGGGGTTTACATTTTTGGCTATATCTACTAACTGACTAATTGGATTAATTGCGCCTGTTTCATTATTAACAAGCATAATTGATACAAAATCCACATCTTTAGTCATTTTTTGCTTAAAATCTTCTAAATCAATTGTACCATTACTGCTAATTTTTACAAATTCGATATTGTATCCATCGTCTAAGTATTTTTTTGCGACATTATATACTGATGGATGCTCAGAAATACCAAACAATGCTTTTTTATTTTTGCTTTTGACAAAACTATTAATAGCCATATTATTAGATTCGGTAGCGCCACTTGTAAAAATAATATTATCAAACTTGTTGCCGCCTAGCAAAGCAATTAATTGATGTTTTGCTTTAATAATTGATTGACCAATATTGGCGCCTGCCAAATATAGTGCACTAGGATTATAATATTGATTATTAGAATAATCTACATATACTTGCAAGGCTTGTTCGTTAATTCTGGTAGTGCTTGCGTTATCTAGAAAAATCATTTTTACCTCCTTATTACACCATATAATTTGTTTTTAGTATACTCTGTAATTGTTACATTATAGAAATTATTAATTGTTAATTCGTCTATTTTCTTAACAATGATAGTTTTGCCACTATCAGTGTAGCCTATATATTCGTTCTTGGCATCATCAAAACTATCTACTATTATCCTATATTGTTTGCCAATGGATTCCTGGTTAAGTTGCTTAGTAATATCCTTGGACAATTGTAATAATTTGTTAACACGTTCACGCTTTATTTTAATATCAATTTGGTTATCCATAGCGGCCGCAATTGTTCCATCTCGCTTAGAATACATAAATGCAAATACACCATCGTATCTGATTTGATTAACTATATTGTATGTATCTAAGAAATCCTCGTCTGTCTCTCCAGGAAATCCTACTATTATGTCAGTTGAGATATAGCAATTAGGTATTTTTGCTCTAATTTCCTCTATTTTTGCTAAATACTTTTCTCTAGTATAATTACGATTCATATCTTTTAGTACTTTGTTACTACCCGACTGTATTGGCAAGTGAATAACTTTAGCCAGTTTTGGCTCGCTTGCAATAACATCTATTACGTCACTATTAAGATCTTTTGGATGGCTTGTCATAAATTTGACAACGAAATCACCTTCTAGTGTAGCAACAGTTCTTAGCAAATTGGCAAAAGTAATATTATCATCATTTATGTCATTGCCATAACTATTAACATTTTGACCAAGCAGAGTAATATATTTGTATCCGTCAGCTATTAGTTCCTTGCATTCTTTAATTATGTCATCGAAGTCACGACTTCTTTCTCTTCCCCTAACATAAGGGACAATGCAATAAGTACAAAAATTATTGCAGCCATAACTAATATTAACCCAAGCATTTTTGCCAGATGTGCGATACATATCTATATGTTCGTCTATCCCTTTTGCTTCATCCCAAATATCACAAATATATTGATGATTAGAATTGAATTCTATCAAATAATTCTTAAATTTATTGATATTGTGAGTCCCGAAAATTATGTTGACAAATGGAAATTTTTTCTTTATTGTCTCAGGTCTATTTTTGACCTGAGTCATACATCCACAAATTGCTATCACAAGATTAGGATTAGTCTTCTTAAGAGATTTTAATGCTCCTATATGCGCATAAATTTTTTGCTCTGCACCATCTCTAATACAACAAGTGTTAAACACGATAACATCAGCGTCTTTATCTATGTCAGTCTCGGTATATCCCAATGATTGTAGCATCCCCGCCAATTTCTCACTCTCGTGCACATTCATTTGACAACCATATGTTTTTATTAAATATTTTTTATCCATTTTATCCTCGGTATGGTATTTATTTATAACAATCAATTGTATCATTTTTTTCTTATATTTTCAACATTTTGGTACATATTAATTATAGAAATAGTTTGTATATAATTAGAGGTGTGTTGTTGAAAAAAATATTAAAAATAGCGTTAATCGTTGGTTTAGGTATATTTTTGATCGCATTAATAATTACTTTGCTCTTGATATATAGGCTTAGTTCTGAAGTTAGCCTAGATGATCTTGACAAAACAAAACTAATGTCTAGCATTAATCAAGTGCAAGTATATGATACTAATGGTAAACTACTTAATCAAAATAATTACATAAGAGTATCAGAATTAAATGACTATACCAAGCAGGCATTTATTAGTATAGAAGATAAAAACTTTTATCAACATAATGGGTTAAATTATAAGAGAATGTGCAAAGCCTTACTCAATAATATTAAGAGTGGCAAGTTCAGTGAAGGTGCTAGTACAATTAGTCAACAATTGGTTAAAAACACACAATTAAGTAACGACAAGACGATTGAACGAAAATTAAAAGAGATCTACATTACACAAGAGTTGGAAAAAGAATATAGCAAAGACGAAATACTAGAAATGTATCTAAATGTTATATATTTTGGTAATTCTTCTTATGGTATTGGCGAAGCGGCAAATAATTATTTTGGTAAAAATGCTGCCGACTTAACTTTATCTGAAAGTGCAGTTCTTGCTGGAATTATAAAATCGCCAAAGATATACTCCCCTATACTCAATTATGACAATAGTATATCACGACGAGATTTAATTTTGAAAGAAATGTACAAAGATGGATACATTACAGAAGAACAATATGAGACAGCGCTTGCGGAAGATGTTGTTATTGTTCCGCAAGACAACATAGTTGACTATAACTCAATTATTAGATATGATTATATGTCCAAAGCCTTAACGGAAGCGTCAAAAATCTTAGGAATAAGCATAGAGAAAATTAGCAATGAAAAATATCAAATATATACGTATATGGATAGTGAACTACAAAATGAATTATTTAATATTGTCAATTCCGAGCAATACAAAGTAGTCAATTCCAAAGGCAATGAGTGTCAAGGAGTGTTGTGTGTAGTTGATAATAGCAACAACACGTTAGTAGCATATAGCAGCAACACTAATTACTCTGTAGCTAATTTAATTAGACAACCAGGTTCTGCTATCAAGCCGATAATAGTATATGCGCCAGCACTAGAAGAAGGCTTGATTAATCCTATGACCAAAATATTAGATGAAAAGATAGATATAGATGGGTATTCGCCTAAGAATGTAGGAAATGTGTATCACGGAATGGTATCTATAAGAGATTCTGTAGCATATAGTCTAAATATTCCAGCGATTAAAATTATGCAAGAGTTGGGCTTGGAAAAGGCAAAACATTATGGAGAACAAGTTGGTATTAATTTTGATACAAAAGATAATGGCTATGCAATCGCATTAGGAGGAATGACAAATGGCATAACTCTAGAGAATTTAACAAATTCATATACAGTTTTTGCAAATTCTGGCTATTATAAGCCACTAAGTACAATTAAGTGTATCAAAAATAAATATGGGATTTGCGTGTATTTAGATAATAGAACCAACTCAAAAGTTTTTAATGATGATACTGCATATTTGACTACTTCATTATTGCAAGATGGTGTTAGATATGGCACAAGTAAGAGGTTAAATACATTGCCATTTGATGTTGCAGGAAAAACAGGGACAGTTGCAGTACCGGGTACTAATAACAATACTGATGCTATTAGTATAGCATATACTACTGGTTATACCGTTGGCAGCTGGCTGGGCAATTACACTTTAGACCCCGCATACAATTTGGATGGCAGTAATAACGGAGGGACATTTGCGACGTCTATGTTACGGGATGTATTAGAATGTATATATCAAGATGATACTCCTAGAGATTTTGATGTGCCTGATAATATTGTAAGAAGCAGAATTAATGGAATAGTTTATGAGAGAACTGGAGATGTCGTTTTGGCAGACGCAAATATTGGCGAAAGATATGTGTTAGAAGATGTATTTTCTAAAAGATATTTGCCCCCTAAATCAATTGATAATACTATAGAAATTAATTTTGAAACTAAGTACGAAAATGATAAAGTAATAATCACTTTTGATTCTGACAAATATTGTAATTATGACATAATTAGAATCAATAATAACCAAGAAAAAACTATCCATTCTGTTTCAAACACTACAGGAAAAGTAGAATGGATAGATAATGTTGCAAAATTAAATGGAAGTGCAACTTATTATATTAAGTATAAATCAGCAGAAATGAAATACAGTATGATTAGTAAAAAATACAATATTGATTTGCCAGAAGTGAATAATTCTAAAGGTTATACATTTACTCAAGATGAATGGCTGTTTGGATAGATTTTAATTTAATCCTATATTATTAGATACGGGTACAACTTCTAAGTTATTGATTTTGATATATTCCAAAATGGCTGGCAGAGCCTCTAATGTCTTGGCAGTTGGATGCATTAGGATTAAATCCCCACCTTTTAGATTTTTAGTAGCTCTAGTATATATTAATGCCGAATCTTGATCACGCCAGTCTATAGTATCTTTGGACCACATTATGTTAATATATCCCAGATCTGTTGCTGCTTGTATTGTCGATGAGTTATATGCACCACTAGGTGGAGCAAATAGCGCCATTTTGATACCTGTATTCCTACCGACAATATTATGACATGCTGTTATCTCTTCTGTATTTTGATCATAATTAAGCGTAGAATGATCTAAATGGAAATATCCATGATTTCCTATTTCGTGACCATGAGATATTATATCCCCTAATTTAGACAACTCTTTTTCTACCCAGCATCCACCTACAAAGAATGTAGTCTTGGCGTTATAATTATCTAGAGTAGTTAATATTCCGTCTAGATATTCAGTCCCCCAATATACATTGAACATTAATGTTACTTTGTTGCTGTCTCTATTGCCATTGAATATTATATTATCGTTGCCTATAGTACTAACATAAACTCCGTTAAAAGAGAAAGTAATAAAAGATAGAATGCTTAGCATAGTAATAATAACAATGTTACTAATAGTAGTTTTGTTCAATTTTTTCATGATTTTATTATCCTGTATTTACTACTAATAATTATATTATTCATTTATAATAATAATTACAAAACCAAAAAATATTTTACAAAAAAACACTCTGATTATCAATTCAGAGTGTTATTTGTATTACTGATTATTATTGTTTAACATTTCTTTTATGTTATTAATTTCTTCGGTCAATAATGAAATATGCTTGTTAATTAAATTGTAGTTCTTCTCAAGGTCTGGTAAACGATTTTTGTTATTATTTAATACGACTTCACAAGACTTAATGCTTTCTTTCAAATCAGCAACTAATGCTTCATCCTCTTTAATTTTTGCTAGTTTTTCGTCCGAAACTTTAGTATTCTTGACGCCAAATAGACTAACCTTTTGTTTTGCTATCTGCATTTCTTTTTTACTTAATTTTGCTTTATCGCGCTCATATGCTTTTTTAATTCGAAGTAATGGTAAATATTCTTTATTAATAGATTTTAATTCTTTTTGCGCTTCTGTCAATTCAGCTTGGAATTTTTCTAATTTTAAGTCATATTCAGTTTTGATAATTACTGGCTTATGTACTTTTTTGGTCACTACAGGAGTTGTCTCTACTGTTTCTACTACAACTGTATCAGTAGGTACTGATTTTTCTTCTACAGTCGTTTTAGGTTCAGTTTTAGTTGTAGTTTCTACAACACGTCTTGTAGACTTCTTAGTATATTCAATAGTAGCATTATTGTTGCTGCTTGCGTGTGCTACAGGGCCATTACTTAGATTGGATTGCTGCTTATTTAATTCTTGCAAACTCTTAGTTATTCTCTTTAATTTCTCGTTTTGACTACGAAGAGTTTCGTTATGAGCTTCCATTCTCTTCAATTCTGTATTTCTCTTAATTTGAGCATTTTCTTTCTCAATAATAGAAACGTTTTGAACAATCTTAGTTAACTTTGCGCTCATTTTGCTTATATTTTGATATTTGCTTAAGTTATTATCTTCTGCTTTAACATCATTACGATTATATCTTTCTTTGTAAACCTTATAATCATTTTCACTTACTTTTAATTGTTTGGTAAGTAGTTTTAGATCGCTAGCCTGCGAAGAAGTATCTTGATTTAGATTCTTAAACTCATTAATTTCATTTTCTTTGTTTGTAATTAATGCTTTCAAGTCATCGATTTCACGATTTAATTTTGTCATTAGCGTGATCAATTCTTTATCTAATTCTTTTTCTAATATCTTAATTGACGCTTCGTCTTCATCAATTTGATTTCGAATATCTGATATCTTCTTAGCATACTCTTCGGAATCTTCCTTGGTTGCATTGTTGACTAGTCTCTCTAGCTCTTTCTTTGCCTTTTCAATTTTCTTACGCAATTCAGAGATTTGCTTATCTATTTCGTCAATTCTATGCTCAATTGTCTCAATCTCTTTACGTTCATCTTCTCTTAATCTAGCTTGAACTAGTTCCAACTCCTGTTCTTTCTTATCCCAGGCTTTCTTCATTTCTTCTAATTCAATTATTTCGTTAGAATAATCTTTTTCAGTATTCTTCAATTGATATATTATTTGCTCTTTTTCTTCCATCTTCTTGATGAATTCTTCTAGATCCAAAGTTAATCTATCAATTTGCTTGTTGTTTTCTTCTTTTTGTTGTTCTTGAATGTTTTCTAGTTCTGATTGTTTGTCTTCTAATTCTTTCTTTAATTCTTTTAATTCATTAACAGAATTAGTAATATCATTATTTTCCTTCTTTAATTCATCAATTTCTTTTTGTTTATCAGCTATTTCTTTTCTCGATTGTTCTAATTCTGCTATTAATGAATCAATATATTGCTGATCGCCAATTCTATGATTCTCTTGAAGCTTATATATTTCTTCTTCCTTATCTGCTAATTTTAATTTAAGATCTCTCAACTCAATAGCTTCGTCAGAATAATCCTTGTTTAATTGGCGCAACTTAGCAATTTCTTTTTCTTTTTTATCAATTTCATCTTTGTAGCCGTCTAGAGTATAAGTTAATTCTTCATACAATTTCTCATATTCTTTGATTTCTTTTTCTTTCTCGGCTTTTTGTATGCGTTGTTGCTCTAGCAATTCACTTTCTCTTAGTCTCCACTCACGCTTTAACTCATTAATCTCACCATTGTTCTTGGTGTTTCTGTTCCTGTTGTTACGGTTTTTCTTGTTGTTTCTAGGATTTTTGTAATTTTCTTTGTATAACTGCTCTTTTAATTTAACCAATTCTTTTCGTTCTTTCTCAAACATTTCTTTGGCTAAACGCAATTCTTCTATTTGCTTATCATAAGCAGCATCATCTATCTCTATTTTCTTCTTATCATCCTTAGGTTCTTCTGTAACTGATATCTGAACTTCTTCTTTTTGCTCTTCTTTAACAGGCTCTTCTTTGACTTTAGACTGTTTTTCCTCGTTATAAATTTTCATAGCTTCATCAGTTACTTCGTTTAAGATTTTATCGTAGTCAACAGCAATTTCTTCTTCATTTGGTTTTATAACGACTTCTTTATTTTGCAATTCTTTTTGTTCTTCTACAGCTTTGTCGAAGTCTACTTCAGAGTACTCTTCGTTGTTATACTCTTTTGTCTCAATCTTGGTTGAATTATTATCTTTGTCAGTATGTACAATTATATCTTTGTACTCAGATTTATTTGAAGTCTTTTTAGCCGTTTTTTCTCCTCTATTGAAATATAGTCCTCTTGTGGGAGAAAATGCACTAAATATAGCATCTATAATTAAAGACAACAAGAAAGCCCCTGCCATTATAATTAGGGAAATTACTATAATTTCTATTATGATATATAAAAATTCAGACATAGTTATACCTCTATATTTTGATCATCGAGAGTATTTTATCATTTTGTCAAGTGTTTGTCAATACTTATTTCAAATTAACATATAGGATAATATACAATATTTAATTTGTTTTTTAATGATATTTTATGATATATACAGTAGAACGAAAATAATTAGTAATTCACTAATTTGTAATATTTCACAACGAATATTATCGGAAGCTATATACAATCTACCATTCGCGTACATTTGTATATAACTTCCGATATTATAATCTATGTGTAATTGGGCTATCGCCCAATATGCACAGCCGTGCATCCCAGCCGACTAGTGTCGTCTGACACATAGATTGTTTTCTTCGTCATATTATCTCAAGGTGTTTTACGACTACTTTGGATAATATTTCCTCGGCACAATCTATTACTGACTGCAGTGGATAGTATATATTTATTATCTACACAATATGGGGCTATCGCCCAATATGCACTATCGTGCATAGCAGCCGACTAGCGTCGTCTGACACATAGATTGAATTAACATTAGTTGCTGTCAAATATCCCTATGGGCTGCTTGATGACAACTTCCAATAATATAAAAAAAGCCAAAAACTTTATTTTGGCTTTTTAACTTGTACAATTAGAAAAAGAATGTTTTTTATTATTATTTTTTACCATGGAATGCTATTCCTACAGTTCCTGGACCACAATGTGTACCTACAGTAGGACCTATATCTTGCAACCAAATTTCAGCATCCTTTCCGATTAATTCTTCTATTTTACTCTTTACAAATAATGCATCGTCTAAGCAATCAGAATGCAATATTCCGATAGGATAATCTGCAGTATTTTGTCCTTTCTCTTTGAATATATTAACTAGTTCTAACAGAGATTTCTTTCTGCCATTAACCTTGTTACAGTTAATTATTTTGCCTTCTTCAGTAATTTTAAGAACAGGCTTAATTCCTAGAAGAGTGCCTATAGTAGCAGCAACTGCGGATATTCTACCGCCACGTTTTAGGTGCATTAGGTCATCAACAATAAAATATTCGCTAAAATTGTCTCTATTGTCTTCAACAAATTTAATTATTTCATCATCAGTAGCACCTTTCTTATATTCTAGTGCAGCCAAATATGCTAATATACCGGCGCCAAGCGAAATATTTTTTGTATCAACATACTTAATACTTCTATCTGGGTAAGTAGTTTTTAGAGTAGCGATAGCCTTGTCTAATTGAGCAAAAGTTCCACTCATTTGATTAGAAAAAGTGACATATATAATATCGTTTCCTTGCTCAAGAAATGGGTTAAAAATGTCAATATAATTTTGCTCATTTAATGCCGAAGTAATAGGGATAGAACCTTGTCTAATCTTATCGTAAAACTCTTTGAAATTAGTATTCTTGCCTAAATCATAATAATATTCTTTGTCATCTATTGTATAAGGCATACTGATATATTCTATGCCTAATTTTTCTACCTTGTCATACCATAATTCACTATTACTATCTATAAAAAATACACTCATAATCTACCTTCTTAATTAAACTGTTATTATATAATTTATTGTTATGTTTTGCTAAATTTATACGAAATACACTGTTTCACAACGTTACTCTGATATGATTATAAAACAAATATAATTAATAACCAAACAAATATTAACTTATGCAAAAATAATTAACAAAAAATGATAAATGCTATGTCTGTTTTACACTTATCATTTTTTTATAATATTAAATTATCAATATACTTTTGACTATAATAGATTCTAATGTTTATTGAATTATAACACTACTCGATTTTTTTTTGGTATAAACACTATTTCATAATTGGAAACAAAACAACATCTCTAACACTTGGCTGTTGATATAACGCAACCATTAATCTGTCTATTCCCATTCCTAGACCAGACATAGGTGGCATACCATGTTCCATAGCATCCAAGAAATCTTCATCTATATCCATAGCTTCCTCGTCACCCATAGCTTTTGCTTTGGCTTGTTCTTCTAGCGTTTGCCTTTGTATGATTGGGTCTACCAATTCGGAATATGCCTTGCATAATTCTTCGCCATTAATCAAGAATTGGAACATTTCTATCGTTCTTGGGTCATCATCACTTCGCCTTGCAAGAGGGACAAGAGATGCTGGATAATTGTACAAAAATGTTGGCTCAATTATCTCAGGGCGAATTTTGCGTTTGTAGATATAATCTATTACTGCCCCACATGTCTTAAGAAGGTTGATTTCGTCAGCATCGAACATTTTAGTATTTAATACTTGATTTTTAAGTTCTTTTACATCTTGGTAGTCTAATACATTGAACCCAAGAATCTTGTTAATAGTTGCTGTATAATCTACTCTTTCGAATTCTTTGTCTAGAGAGAATGCTTTGCCACCTATAACAATTTCTTGCTTACCTAACATATATTGAGTGGCTTCTCTAATAAACTTAGTAAAAAATTTGATATTATCTTCAAAATTCCAATAACTTGCATACCACTCTACTTGAGTAAATTCTTGCAAATGCGAAGCATCCATACCTTCATTTCGGAAGCATTTTGCTACTTCAAATACCCTTGGGAAACCGCCAGCCACTACTTGTTTTAGATACACCTCTGGGGCAATTCTTAAATTACACATTTTGTCTAAAGCATTGTGTTTGGTGAAGAAAGGCTTGGCAGAGGCACCACATACAGCACCTTGCAATATAGGAGTCTCTACTTCTACGAATCCGTTATCTTCTAAGAAATGTCTTATAAATGATACTAACCTACTACGTCCCAAAAGAACTTGTCTTGTTTCATCATTCATAACTAAATCCAAATATCTTTGTCGATATCTGGCTTCTATGTCAGTTAGTCCGTGATACTTTTCAGGAAGTGGCAACATGGCTTTGCTTAACAATTGATAATCCAAAGCCTTGATTGTCAACTCTCCTGTCTGAGTCTCATACAATTCTCCATTTATGCCAATATAATCACCTATATCTATATATGTCTTAAAAAACTTAAATTTATCAAGTTCAATTTCATTTACGCTTAAGCTAATCTGAATCTTGGCGTAAACATCGCTAATTTGTACGAACATAAATTTGCCAAACACTCTGCGAAAAGTCATACGACCAGCCACTCTGATTTTAGAGCCCAAATCCATTGTACGTGCTTGTTGAATAGAACAATCAGCATCAAACTTATCTGCATAAGGATTGATACCATTTTCTTTTAATAAATTAATTTTGTTCATCCTAATATCTGTTTCTTTAGTTAAATTTTGACTAGGATTTTCTGGTAAAGCCATACTTAGTATTCTCCATTATTAATAATTTTCAGTTATGTTTAGTTGTTACTGATACACTATCTTGTTTTATAGTTAATAAAAAATACAGCAACATACATATCAATAACTAATCAGCGCAATACTATTATAATTGTTGCACCATAATACATAACATTGTAATGGATATTTAGGCAAAAGTCAACTTTATTCGCTTTTTTATTTTATTTTACCCCATTTGTAATATAGATTATAGATTGCTAATGCTTTGTTGATTTTGTTAATATATTCTTCTGTTTCTTCAAACGGAATATTGCATAATCTGCTGTTGTTATCTAAATAATCAGGATTCTGTATCCAAGTATTGACGTTGCCAAGTCCAGCGTTGTATGCGCAAAGGGCATAAAATAAATCTCCCTTGTAGTAATCTATTAAGTATCGCACATATTTGCAACCGCATTTGATATTGATTTCGGGTATTAACAAATTTGCGTCAGTTATAGTATCATTCATCATATCTTGCGCAGTTTCCAATTTGATTTGCATTAAGCCTATTGCATTAGCGTTAGAAATTACATCCTCTCTATAGCCAGATTCCACTGCTATAATAGAATATATCAATCTTGTATCAAGGTTGTTTTCTTCAGCGAATTGTTCTATATAATCGGAGTATTTAATGGGATATACAACAAATAATTGCGAGTACCCAATCAGAATTATACTCGCAAGACCAAGTATAGTTATCATACTATATATCATAATTTTTCTAAATGTACTTGTTTTTATGTCTTTCATATACACTAGTTATATATATTCCTAATTGCAAAACTATAGACGCTCTATACCAATTAATGTCTTATTAATTGCCCTAGCAATAACTCTAGACAACGATGTAACCACCTCAGATATATCGCTATATGTTACCACCAAGTTAGGATCGATGTCGCACATATTTTTACAAAATGTCTTAGCATATATCATCAGTGGAATACCGATGGTTATAACATCACACCCAATGGTATTGCGTGAGATTTTGGACCTAACATTATTGACGCCAGCACCAGGTGTAATACCGGCATTTGTTATTTGAATTGATTTACCTAAACGCTTAGGAGAACTAGCACACAGCGAATCAATTACAATTACGCATTTTGGCTTTAATAATTTAGCGATACTACTTATTGTGTCAGAAGTTTCAATGCCAGTCCTGCCCATTACAGATGGAGAAAATACAGAAATCTTTGGCTTGCCATCTAACAGTATAAGATTACGAGTCACAATAATTTGGTCGCAAACCATATTTCCTAAACTGTCAGATTCTATTTTGTCATTACCTAATCCAACCACTAAAACAGTATCTCTATCTGATAATGCTGGTAACAAATCTATAAGTAACTCTTGTATTAATGTAATATATTTATTTTTTGTAACATCACTGACATCTCGAATATCATTAATTGTAAGGATATGATATATACCACGCATTTTACCATAGTCTAGTTCTTCTTGTTTAGTCGAAATTACAAAAGAATCAATATGATATTCCTTGCCATGCCTATTATAATTAATCAATGAAGAATTAGCATCGGATTCTATATTATGCTTTTCTATTATTTCGCTAAGTATGTCAGAGTAATTGTTGTAACAATTTATATTATTTTTTAGATTATTATTTTGTTTTGATTCATTCATACTTAATTGTTAGTCAAAATTATAGCAATTAAACTTAGTTTTTTTAATAAAATAATAAAATAGCCTTGCTTTTATGTAATTAATATGCTAAAATAGTTTCGATTTTGAAAAAGGATAAATAAATATAAGGAGAAATACTGTGGCAAATATTAAATCAGCTAAAAAAAGAATCAACACAATTGCTAGAAGAAGAGACGAGAATAGATTGGTAAGAAGTACTCTTAGAACTCAAATTAAGAAATATAAGAAGACTTTGGATGCCAAGGATTTGACTGCTGCTGAGGCTAGCTTAAGAGAGACTATTAGCCTAATAGATAGTGCTAGAGCAAAAGGTGTTTTGCATAAGAACAATGCTGCTAACAAAGTTGCTAGATTATCTTCTGCTTTGAATAAATTGAAGAAAGAGTTGGAGACTACTCCTGTTCAAGAGACAAAAGAAGAAGTTAAGGCAGAGGCTGTAGTTGCAGAGGTAGTAGAGGAAGAGAAGAAGCCTGTTAAGAGAACTAGAAAAACTACTAAGACAACTGAAGAAAAATAGTTATTATAGAAATCGTCTATCACAATTGAGACGATTTTTTTGTTGTATATTTGTTGTTTGTGACATAAATATTATCAGGCTTAATACTTCATTATATAAAGAAGAGTTAATTAAAAAAAACTATATCTCAAAGTCATTTAGTAACTTTTTGATATAGTTTATTTTTATTATTTAGTGTTTTTCTTAGAAGTTTTCTTTGATTTACTTGTTTTTACTTCTACATTTTGCTCTTCTGCATTGTTGGATTCGGTAGCAGTTGTATCAGTTTCATCTTTTTTATCGTCAGAAGTTTTATCTTCGTCAGCGAATGTTATATCATTGCCTCCTGCATCTAATACAATATCTCGCTTGGTATCAATACCCATAATCGCATCGGCGTGAATTTCTTGATAAGAAACATTCTTTCCTTCACCAGTTTCAATTACATATACTTTGCCGATTGTGGTCTCCCTAGCACTGATAATTCTGCCAAATACACCGGCAGTCGTAATAATCCTGTCTCCATTTTTTAGAGAGTTCATCATCTCAGTTCGTTTAGCACCATCTTTCTTATTCCTAATCATAGTAGGAATAATCATTACAGCTATTAATACAACCAAAATAATTAATAATCCGTATTGTGAAAAAAAATCACTTGCTAATAATAGATTCATTTATATTTCCCCTTTGTTAATAATTTGTTGATATACCTCAATGCGATATACATTTTAATATTTCAATCATTTAAGAGATTGTAACATATTGTATTAATATTTCAAAAGCAATATTTATCAAAAAATGTTTAATTATTATATTTTTTCAAAAATTCATCTTTGAAATCAAGTAATCTATCTTCTCTAATCGCTTGCTTAATTTGTTCCATTAGATGTGTTAGGAAATAAATATTGTGTATACTAAGCAATCTACCACCTAATATCTCATCAGCATTAATTAGATGTCTTAAATATGCTTTGGTGTAATTACGACAAGTGTAGCAATCGCAATTAGGGTCTAATTTGGTGAAGTCATCTTTGTACTTGCCATTTCTTACAACTACTTTGCCGACAGATGTCATAGCGGTGCCATTACGTGCTATACGCGTAGGCAACACACAATCAAACATATCGACATTTCGGATGACTCCCTCTAATATACAGTCAGGACTGCCAACACCCATTAAGTAATGTGGGACATCATTTGGCAATTTGTCTTTCAGCACATCCAACATTTCATACATTAATTCTTTAGGTTCTCCTACAGACAAACCTCCAATTGCTATACCATGCTTTACATAAGGCAAAGTCCTTTCTAATGATTGCAGTCTAAGGTCGGCATAGAAATTGCCTTGTACTATTGGGAACAATGCTTGCTTAGGATTAGTATGATAATTATAACACCTATCTAACCAACTAATGGTACGGTCTAACGCTTTCTTACTATTTTTGTAATCTGTACCATATGTTGTGCACTCGTCAAATGCCATAATAATATCAGCACCAATATCGTTTTGTATTTGCATATCTCGTTCGGGAGTAATGTAATGTTTTTCTCCACTCAAATGAGACCTAAATTCAACTCCATCGTCATTAATTTTGCGTATGCTAGATAGTGAAAATACTTGAAAACCACCCGAATCTGTCAAAATTGGTCTATCCCAATGCATAAATTTGTGCAAGCCACCAGCCTGCTTAATAATATTTTCACCTGGTCTTAAAAAAAGATGATAAGTATTAGATAGCAAAATCTGTGTGTTAATATCTTTCAATTCTTCAGGGGTTAGGCTCTTAACTGTTGCCTGAGTACCCACTGGCATAAATACAGGTGTCTCTATGTCCCCATGCGGCGTGTGCAAAATCCCTATCCGTGCACCAGATTGTTTGCATACTTTTATAGTCTCGTAACTAAAATATTCATTATTCATATAGCAACCTTTTATTAATTTTTTTGCAGTACAATATGTTGAAAATTATATCATATTAATCGATGTTAATCAATATCATAAATTGAAATGTATTTCTATACTTGATTATATTTTGTAATAACGGCAAACATATATGTCTTACATAATAACGTCTAATCTAAATATAGTTATCAAATAATATAATAGATTTATATATACTAATATAAGAAACAAGCATCACCAAAACTAAAGAACCTATACCCTTCTTCTACAGCGACTTTATAGAAATCCAGAGTTTCTTCTATTCCGCAGAATGCAGATATAAGCATAATTAAGGTACTCTTAGGTAAA
>CAMEKS010000010.1 GCA_945921465.1 uncultured Clostridia bacterium
CATCCGACTCGCTGACACGCTCACTCTCTGCCTTGCCTCTACTAGTAATATTAAGCAACTTCCCACCATTGGCAAGTACTTGAACAAACAACTTACTATCCCCTTTGGTCAAATTATAATTATATGTCAGCAGTTTGCCATCTGTCCTGCCGGAATATCCTATATCATATCCAGACCAATAGTCCGACAAGCTATCCAATTTTTGTCTAGCCTCCGACTCATCAATTTCGCCCTCTAATACTTTAGGAGTCTTATTCAGCACACTATCCGAAAAAGGACCATCATATATCAAAGTTGGAATATCTGAATAAGAAGCCTCGCCATCCACTAGCCCGGCTGTAAAATTGCTACCATTATCCTCGTCATACTCTGCAGACGCAATATTTTCAGTATTAACCATATCGCCATAGCCCTTGTTAAGGTCGTACTTAATTACCGCTACACTAGAATGCAACGCCTCCAAACTATTTAGTGCCTCATTACTCAATTTCTCATCCGCTTCTATTAGACTATATGTGTATCCACCAATTTTGTTAATTAGCAAAGTAACATTATCCACCGAGCGACTATTAACAGGTATACCATTAATATTATTACCTGCTAGCACACATCTAACATACACATCTTGCAACAATGCCTGTTGGCTAGTTTTGGATGTAGTGGCAATTAACTTACTTAAGCCTACTTCTATATCATCTACATTATCCAACAATTCATTATAATTTTTCTGATACTGATTTTCTAGGCTTGTTTTATACTTAGCACTTTGCCCTATATATACTATCATCAATACAGTAGCAACTACTAGCATAGCAGCAATCACACCTATTGATATACTAATCAATATTTTATCTTTTTTTGTCACACATTCCTCCTATCCTTATGCCCAGATTTTACTGCATCTATATATTACATTACTTAAATTTTTCCATATACTTTATTTATAACAAAAATTATGTTTTTGCCATTATATATATACTTGTTGTCAATATGTCATAAAATAATAACAATAATATACAATAAATTGACATTATTACAGAAGTAATCAATTGACAATTTTACTCTTCTTAAATTAAATAAATATTCAATTATTTTGAAATTTATTGCCAACAATATATCTCCCAATAGCAACTATTTATTTGCTACATTCTTATTACTGAATATTATATTTTAACTTTCTGAACTATATTGCAAATACATGACTTCCTATTTCCACCACTGTTTTGCGTTCGAATATCCAACTACTAGTGGCAGTCGCTGGGTTATAGTAATACAAGCAACCATATGTCGGATCCCAGCCATTCAACGCATCTTGAGCTGCCTGATACGCCGTGTCATTTGGTTCCAAATTCATTTGTCCGTCACTAACAGCAGTAAACGCCCATGGTTGATATACTACCCCATAAATAGTATTAGGGAAATCAGGACTAGCTACTCTATTAAGCACAACAGCACCCACCGCTACTTGACCTACATACACCTCGCCTCTAGCCTCAGCATATATACATTTTGCCAAAATATACAAATCGTTACTTGTCTGAGAGCCAAGATGGATCCCTAGCATAGATGCCGTCTGGCCGTCAACTTCACCCGTTACATTTAGTCCATAATCTGCCTGAAAATTTGCTACAGCTGTTCTTGTAATGTTTCCGTAATAACCAGTAACCTCTTCATTAAAATACCCCAATTCTTTCAAACTTTGTTGTATCTGTATCACCTCATTTTCAGTGTAAGCAGATACCTTAGTAGGCGTGCTACGCCCAACACAGATACTTATTACAATTGCAAATATCACAACCAATATCATACTTAACGACATTATAATCTTAGAAAATCTTAGACCTTTAGACACAACTTTCTCCTTAACCAAAAACTCGATTAATTATCTCCATAATTTTGCTTTTGTATACCACATTTTGCGTGTCTTTGAAGCATAATGGCGGATATACAACACACCACCAATTATCCCCAGCCCCCTCGCCTAGCCTAATAATAACCGCATCATATATATTCGCCTCTAGTGTACACGATTCGTAAGTACGCGTCGGGAAATATTCTTTATCCACTTCTACACTTGACTTATAATCAAATCCATTATTTTTCAGAATAGCATTTATCATTTTCTCTATATCTCTAGCCTTCGCCTTGATTACCCCTTTTACTGAGTCGAAATTATCACATTCCACCACATAAGGAGTCAAATAATCAACTACTTCATCTTTGATTATGTACTTAATGTTTTGGTCAATAGCAAAATTAGAGTTTGCCCTAATATGTATCCTAAGATAACTTTCCTCTACTCTTCCAATACTACATGCAACACATAACCCTACACAAATAACAAGCAAAACTATTATCATTATTTTGTTTCTCATATATATTAACCTTCTTCAAATTATTTTTTAACCGCCATCCAGCCTCTCTGATAATAATTATCAATTAAATACATTGCCTAATCCTTACACAAATGTTTGATTTATTGGCGTTGTCAGACCAACAAATAACACATCTAACCGACACCATTGCAAATTGTTATGATCAAGAATATATCCATCTTTTGTCAGATAATATTTTTAGCCCAATATCAACATAAGATAACACCCAACTCAAGTTATCCATCTTGTATTTTACATTTTCAACATATTTTGTAACTTATCGACATTAAATACAGCAAATAATCTATTCATTTAGACAATAAAAAAAGCCTATCAGAATAGCACATCTTCACATAAAAGATTCGCTTCTAATAGGCCATTTGGCTAAATCGTTAATATAATATATTTACTTTTTATTAATATCAATTAGATTTTTTTATATTCATCGCTTTGCTAAATAAGACTATACAAAATCAAGTAGCCCTAAATACATCATTTTGGTAATTAATTAAAAATTATATATTTACTATTTTTCCTCTTATTCCATTTTAGACAAAATCAATTTAATGGTTGCGTCTAATTCACTCCCCTCGGAATAATCGGCAGCAACCGCATAGTCTACCCTACCATCACGCAGTAGTTCATCAGCCACCTCACAAGAGCTAGCAGATTTAGGATTTTTGACACATATACTATATCCTTTCTTAGACTTCAACATACACATACTTGGCACATCTGTCTCGCCGTCGCCAAAATATATCATTCTGCTATATGGGATATACTGCTTTGACCTTTCTACTTTGCGATTAACACTAGCAGAATCATACAGTACATCACACAAGTTTTTAGAAATACGAGACAGATATTGAGTTTTTTGTGTATAATTGACCATATATGCAGGCCACAAAATTTTGCCATCACCATCAAATACATATCTACAGCCAAATATTTTGTCGATTTTGCTAGCAATTGCCGAATTTTCTATCATATCCTGAAAACCCGCACTAATTATGTAGTGTCTTATATCCAAACCAAGCGATCTGCCAAATTCGTTAATTCTATCAAACCAACCTACAACACCCTTGTAGAAAGAGTCTATTTTGCGACCATGTTCTTGCAGAAATGCTTTGTCAAATGTAACGCCCTTTTCTTTTGCCAACATTATTGGCATATACATAGCAGTTAAGATCCCATCCACATCATTTTGCTGCATAAACTGATCGGCTCTAGCCCAGTACTCGTCGGCCGTCACGCCAAAAGCTTCCATAAAAGAATGGTCCTGCATATTTCCATCGATTAGCGTTGAATCAAAATCATATATCAATGCCACTTTCTTCAAATTCGCCATACAACCTCCAATATCTTACTAGTCTATGCAATTTGTCGACGCATATATAACTATATTTTAACACATACAACAACTCTTTACCAAATATTTTTAAGATAATGTGCTTGAGTCCGAGTATCTTGACATTCCAACTATACAAAATAAAATCAATTATTATATGCCGCTATATACACTACACATAATATCTATTTTATTTCAATTTATAAGAGTTGTTATACAAAATTATAATTATTTATGCAAATATAGACATTAAGAGTGATATCTGTTAGATTTTTATCTTTTACCATATTTAATATTGTAAAATTATTAACAAAATTATAAATATATGTTCAAATTATTGAATTAATATTTATAATAATATATAATATTAATACTTTTTTATTTTTAATAGAGGAGAATGTATGGATTTACAAGATAATTTAGCAATATTTAATAGCAATCTAAAGTATATATTAAAGAAAAACGATATGTCGCAAAGAGAACTTAGTATCAAAACTGGCACCAGTTGTGCCACAATCAACAACCTAATTAACAAAAAATCTGAACCAAGCCTAAGCTTTTTGCTTAAGTTAAAAGAACAATTTGGCATTAATATAGATAGTTTTGTTAATACTGACATAAGTAAAGCAATCGAGACACGACCAGAAATGTACAAGAGCAGCATATCCAAGTTCTTGGGATCATATATTATGTATTTCTACAACTCAGGCGAGTACAAAGGCAAATTGAGCAGTTATTCTAAGAACACCCTCAAATATGCTGTTTTGTCCCTAATTCAGCACGAATCTAGCGAACAAGTTACCGCCATTGCCAGTTTTATTCGTAATCGTGATGACGCCGAAGAGATCAAAGACAAATTGGATAGAGCGACTTCTGCCGACGAAAAAGAGCGTATACACAAGAGTTTGGATCAACTGTATTATGGCAATCTAGAAGTTAGCGACACCCAAGCATTCCTTTATCTAAAAAGCGATGTGCTTAATGATCAGAGCCTAATGATATTTAACAATCCGCCATCTACCAAACCGTACTTAGGAGGACTTGGCACAGCCAATTCGGTTAGTCGTGGCAGAGAACATATGCCTTGTGTACAATTCGTGCTATTATCTCGAAAAATCTTAAAAATATCTGACGGCGAAATTTATAATTTACTAGCATTGGGCGTAAGCGATATCAATGTCGAGATTGAGGCAGAGCAACTAATCAATCTTTTCAAAAACCTATATATCAACAACGCCAACCTTAAGGACGACCTTAGTGCAATTCAAAAGCGAAAAATTGTAGAAAACTCACTTAACAACCTTGTCGCAGATTTGATAGACGCCAATATGTTCCGATTCGCCAAAGTATCTAACATGGAAGACGATGACTATTATAGAATAATTAAGGACGAATAAGAGTATGGAAAAATACGAGATTATATACAACGACATCCTTAATGACCTAGAACAAAAACACACAGCAGATATTGGATTATTCACCAAAGCATACAATCTAGCCAAAGAGTTGCACAAAAACCAAAAACGAAAAGGCGGCGACCCATATATCATCCACCCGCTAGAAGTTACCGCCATACTAGCCAAGTTAGACTTCGGCATCAATGTACTATGCGCTGGACTTCTGCACGATACCGTCGAAGACTGTGGCTACACAATTAAGCAAATGCGAGAAGACTTCAATCAATCTATCGCTCAAATAGTAGATGCTGTCACTGCCATAGAATTGGACTTCGACAAATATAGCGAACTTGACTTTCCTAAATTTATCGAAGAAGCACAAACTTACAAAAAATTAATGAGCATAGGCAAAGAAAATTTATTTGCATTCTATATTAAATTTGCCGACCGATTAAACAATCTAAAGACAATTGAATGCTTTCCAAAATACAAGCAATTAGCCAAGGTCAAGGAGACTGAAAAATGGTTAATGCCTTTTATCTATATCCTTAAGACGACTTGGTTTTACAAAAATATTTCTAATATGTGCTTTAAGATAATTAACCAAGATGATATGTTGTCCTACGCCAAAATTTACGACAAATATTTTACATACAACAAACACAATTTTGACGAACTAAAAGACAACTTAACATATGCACTAACTAGATATCTGAAGAAAACAAAACAATCTAACGACTTACACAAAATATCAATAAAGCCATGTACTGAACTAGAGACTTATAATATTATCAAAGAAGTAATGGATGTCAAAAATATTAAAGACATCAAACAGAGCTACTTGAACAAATTCCCTATTACAAAGTTATATATTACTTTTAACAACTCTAGCACGCAAAGAGAACTAAACGACTTGTTATTCAAGTTCTTAACAACAGAAAAAAATGCTCTAGGCATTAAAATCACAGGCTACGATATAGATACATTTTGCAATCAAAATTATTTGGTTATTTCGGATAAGTATCGCAACAAATATCAACTATATATTTTTAATCTAAAAGACTATCTAACTTATCGTAATGGAGCATTAGATGGAGTAGACTTAAGCTTCGTTGACGATGTTACAGACGAGGTGTCTAAGGCATACATCACAGTTAAGACTAGATCCGACCAACCTATAATACTGCCCGAAGGTTCTACTATACTTGACTTCGCATTTAAGATCCACAAAGACTTTGGATTTGGAGTCAAATATGCATATCTTAATGACAGCCCATCAAAATCGCCAATTTACACTAGATTATCAGATGGTGACAAAATCAACCTTGTTCTTGACAAAGACGATAGTGGAAATGTCAAAAATATTGCACAAATCAGATGGATAATGTATGCTAAGACCGAGAGTGCACAGAAGAAATTAGTTAGGTATTTCGAATCTATTTAATTCAGCATACTCACTCAAAAATGTCATTCCCAATTAAATATTATTATAAAAACTATAACACTATTGATATCACTGCCACACTTACTAAGCCGTTAACAATAGTGTTTTTTTATATTTCTTTGTGTTGCAATTATCAATCACTAACTGCCCGTTTTTTATTATTGGTTACATAAATTTTTTATTCATTTTTTGTTATAAATTTAACATCTTTTTTTGTATACTGACTGACTAATATATTTTCAATTTATTATCAAAGCAACCTAACCAACGCAAAGCCAATTATCACCCCAAGTAGCGTATAGACAAATGGTCTTTTGGAACAGTCTATAGCGATACTATCGGGCAGCATTTCGCACATCGTTACTTGTAACATGGCGCCTGCTGCAAAAGCAAGAAAGAACGATGTAACAACCCCACTAATATTACCTAACCAAATACCTATTACTCCACCAATTATGGTAAATGCTCCTGCCAAAACAGACATTACAATGCTTTTGATTTTTTTGCCCCCGCCCGCCACCATTGGGACAGCAATAGCCATACCTTCTGGGATATTATGTATACATATTACTATGGATATAGATATGCACATTCCTTGACCAACCACTCCGGTTGTACCTATTGCAATACCTTCGGGTATATTGTGCAATGCAACCGCTAGAAATAGAAATAACCCCGCAGTCTTTAACTTATTAGAATCAATTTCATTATTACGCATCACAATACACATCAATGCTTGTGCTCTGGTCATACGTCTACGTAGCATAGCATCACTTGCTATATTAAGCAACCATAATATAACCACGCCCCATATTAAACCCAGAAGCACAATCATTGAGTCCCCAGCAAGTTCTAGACTCTCTGGAATCAAATCAAAGAACACCACCGCTAGCATTATTCCGCCGGCAATGCTAAGCACGCTGCTAGTAACTTTTTTGCCAATGCCACCTATAAGCACCCCAATTATTCCGCCTAGTCCAGTCCCAACGACACCTGCGACAAACGACATTATTACTACATTTCCCATCCTAAATTGTATGATTATAACAATGCTTTTATGCCACATCAATCTATAGGTAATAAGTTATATGCCGATACAAACATTTACTTCAATAATTAGTGAGTGCAGCCTCAAGCTTGTCTAATTATCAACAACAACTCAACTCCACCAAACGTCTACACTTAACACCAAATATATATAACTAAAAAGCAATAAGTGTCCATATTTAAGTAAAGATTTTTATTTATAGAATAAACGCCAGTTTGTTTTAGTCAATAGAATGAAGGCTGAAAGTAGCATAATACAGTCAAATAAATAACAAAATTTAATATAATGCATAATAACAGACTGTTTGTGTAAGGTCATACATGATAATTGTTTTGATTTAAGGCACAACAATTTAATAAAACAAGTACAAAAAAGTTTATTTAATTATCGTTATATGTTAATATATTATATACTAATATAGTATATAGTTATCACATCGGTCAATAGATGATTGTTATTAAATAGATTTAATCTTAATAATACGATTACAATCAATTGCGCCATATCGCAACTTATAGATTCTTGGCTGACCACAAAGGCTAATTGATTGCATATGTTCATTGTTAGATTGATTGCATACTAAACTTTCAATAATATAATATAAAACAAAAGTAAAAAGTCGATTTCTTAGAGGATAAAATGGATTACATAGAAGAATTTAGGCAGACCTTTGATCTTATCAAGCGAGATGGAGCAAAAGAGTTATTGGATTTTTTGGAAACATCAGATTTCTTTGTGTGTCCTGCCAGCACCAGATATCATTCTAATCACAAAGGCGGGCTGGTAGAGCACTCTGTTAAAGTATATAAGCGATTTCTTAAATTAATTCAAGACGAATATGGCGTAGACTATACGAACAAAATAAGTGATGAGAGTATTGCTATAATGGGACTGCTACATGATTTGTGTAAAGTCAATGTCTACAAAGAAGACAGCCGTAATGTAAAAGTTAATGGCGTATGGAATTCGGTCCCATATTATACTGTACACGATCAACTACCATATGGGCACGGCGAAAAATCCGTATATATTATTAGCGGATTTATGAAATTAACTAGAGAAGAAGCAATGGGTATTAATTGGCATATGGGCTTTGCTGACGCGCGTGTAATGGGCGGAAGTTATTCTCTAAGTCCAGCATATTATTCATACCCAACCGCTATGCTTCTACACCTTGCAGATATGCAAGCGTCATTTCTAGACGAGAGTATAGACGAATTCAAATAAGGAGTTATTGGATAATGGCTTTATATATATCAATACCACTATTTATAGTATCATTGCTTGTCATTATCAAAGGTGGTGACATATTTGTAGATGCGGCTAGCGAGATTGCAAAGAAGAGCAAAATCCCTTCGATTATAATTGGCGCTACAATAGTATCCATTGCAACTACTATGCCCGAACTAATTGTCGGTAGTATCGCTAGTATTAAGGGTACATTTGATCTAGCAGTGGGCAATGCTATAGGCAGTGTAATCTGCAATACCGCACTAATACTTGGAGTATCGATTACTTTTGCTCCTACAGTGCTAAAACGCAAGACATCTAATATCAAGAGTTTCCTTCTTTTAGGAGTAATTATATTGTGCTTTGTATTCTGCTTAGGCATTGAGCAAGGCCGTCTTGAAGGAGTTGTTAACTGGGCAGAAGGGATATTACTACTTGCTGTTTTTGCATTATTTATATATATCAACGTTGTCGAAGCCAAGAGAGAGAACGAATCGCGACTAGAATATGAGGATCTATTCGGCAAAGAAGCCGCTGCCGAGATGTTTGGCGAAGAAGGAATCACTGAAGTAAAAACAAAAATGTCAAAATTAATTTTTATATTCTTATTGGGTGCTGCTATGGTTGGAGCTAGTGCGTATGGTCTAGTAGAGAGCGCTACTGCTATAGCATATTCATTACATATTAGTAATGCGGTTGTAGGCTTTACTATTGTAGCAATTGGCACATCATTGCCAGAATTAGTTACCACAATCAACTCATTGCAGCACCACGACACAGCATTGGGTTATGGCAATATCATTGGCGCAAACATCGGTAATATGGCACTTATTTTGGGCACTTGTGCATGCATTTCGGGTAATAATTCACTACCTATGAACCCTTGGACTGTTGCCGTAAGTTTTCCAGCAGCATTATTTATGACTATGATATTTGTTATACCGCTAGCAATTAAGCAACGAACATATCGTTGGCAAGGCATTGTCTTGTTGCTATCATATGTGGCATATTTGGCATTCATCTTAATAATGACACTAAATGGTATAACAATCTAAAAAAAATTGAAATATTGACAAAATCTTTAATTGGTTTATAATTATACTACGAGAGGTGAATATTAACATCGTTCGCAACCAATTACAATGTTGTAATCTAATAATCAAAGCATATCAATATGATTAGTTGGCGGCTATGCCATTGTCATTGATAGGCAAGTTTGGCTCTTGGATTACAAACTATAAAATCTCAAAATAAAGGAGATTAAATGAAAAAATTTCTTAAAGTATTTTACAAATTTAATAAATATCTTAGCTTCGTACTAGCAGTTCTATCGTTAATAATTTTTGGCGCTGCAGCATTCAATATTCCTTTTATTATCAATCCTGTTACTGCGATTCAAGAATGGTCAACATTTGGTCTATTTGATGGTTCAACGGATTTGATGTTACTAACCATAGCAAGCTGCCTTGGATTCTTTATTAATCAATATTTTAGTAAAATTTATTTAACGTTACAGAACTTTGATAAATATAGAGAAATAACTGGACTATATGTTGTAATTGCTTTTGCTATTGCTCAAGTAGTTGTTAACTTTGCACTAATAGGAATATTCGCAATAATCCCATTTGTCTTTAATATTTTGGCAATTGTATTACTAAAAAAATATAACAAAGACAACCAACCAGTCAATGATTATATTAACAAATTGGCCAATGTATTTGAAGGAAATTACGCATTGCAAGAAATGAGTTTTAAGATAGGCCAACTAAGAATGTTGAGGTCAAAAGGCAGAATAAGCGAAGAAGAATTTATGTTACACCTAAATAATATTTTGGAAAATAAAGAATAAATAGCCTTAAGCGAACCTAAAGGTAAATGAAAAATGAGAAAAAAACTAAAGTCGACTGTAAAATTAGACAAATGCAAATTAAATAAACGATATCGATATTCACAAGAAAGTATTGATGTATTTGCTCAGGATCATATTCGTGAGATGCCTTTTATGTCGAAATATATCAAAGTAAATTATCAAAAATATTTGATGAACAAGTATCGGGACAAACTGTGCAATATTCGCAAATTTTTGAACGCAGACAATTCACTTACTCCTACACAAATACTTGCCAAAGACTTTGAAAAATTAAATTTTATTACTATTAAAATAGCGTTGCTTGAGCGTGATATTAAGGCATATCGAATTGCACTGGCCTCTGGTTTTGATTCTGCTGATGACAATCGACTATTGCAAGAAACTATTTATCACAAATACGGCAAATTGAGAAAGTTCGATTGCTACCGCAACCTTACACTAGCAGAAATATATGACAAATGTTTTTTGCAGCAGAAAATCGCCAGTTTCGGCCGCAAAGCAGAGAAACAATCTGCCAAATTAAAAGAAAAATATAACAGCCCCGCAATGCTCATACACTTGCAAAAAGAATATATGTTAGACCTAATATTTGACAAAGGCAAAGAGCTGGGAATCTTCGAAGAAGATGTGCCTTTGGGCAAACTACGTAGTATTCTTGCTCACAATCCAACATATTCTCAGTCTTTGCTTAACTTAGACACATTTACTTACGATTATATCTATTCTAATCGAGGTGTGTTATCCAAGTCATTTGTTAGTTTTCAATCAAAACACAAGAATAGCACTATTAATGTGCTTGTTCGTGATTTTTTGCAGCTTCTGGCAGACGAATTAGGGCTAAGCAACTCAGAACTTAACGAAATTCAAGATGATTTGTTACACGAATTTAAGTCTAATTTTATAAAGCAAAGTAATATATTCTCTTCTATGGAATCATTACTAAATACGAATGATATTATTTTGCGAGCCAAGACTAATTTTGTTAAAGCTGAATTAATCCGTGAATTAGAGTATTGCCTGGATATGCCAGAAATTAACAATTATTATAACATTATTAACAATCGAGATAGCATACCTCATTATAATTTTTCGAAAGAAAAAATTTTTGTAGAAAGAATAGAAAAAGAATTTCCTGAGATTAAATCTGAATCATTTGTCTATCTATACAATGAGTTGCAAGACAAACTAGAAACTTATCGTGACGAAATTGCGTCTTCTGAAACGTATTTGGTCGCAGATTTTATTAACAGCGTATATTATAACGAATTTTATGACGATATGTCAGAAGATGAATTGCAGAATGTATTGTCCGAAATCTCAGTCAATATATTTACTAATCCTATCGCAATAAAAGCAAAGAAAAACCTAGATATGTATTGCAAAGTTTTGATGCAATTTACTTTCCACAAATTACAACACCAAATTTATTACGCCAACAAACTATCACAATCTAGATTATTTCACCAAATACTGATATCAAGTAATGGCAAACCAATTCTTCCTATAGAAGTCCAACGCAAAATTTCGCATTTGCCACTGGATGCCCAACGCAATTTGGCTAACGACTATTTCCACAATACTCTTCTTGACTTCTTGGATGATTGTGCGGTAGATAATTATGGAGACCTATACATTAATGGAACAGCATTTGTGGGCAATAACATTTCTAACGAAGCTCTACACAACCTGGCAATGAATCTAGAGAATGGAATGCTTAAGAGCTTTGCTGAGGCTAACGCTGATGACCCTACTCTAGTTGAAGAACTAAAACTGACTGAATATATTATTGCTGGTTCTAAGGAAGACATAGCCGAATACACATTCGCCAACACTAATTTTGTCAACATAGACAAAGATGAAAATAATGTAGAAAAAAATAAGCAATTAATTGAATCTGTAAGCACAGAAGACATAGAACGCGTCAAACATATTAGCAAAAATGTGATACAAAATGATAAAATACCTGAAGAAAATGCAAATAATTCTGAAATTAATAAAGCCAATGTATCAGAGAATACAAAACTAGATTCCTATAATGTGGCAAAAGAATACTTGACTACTCCTAAAGATACAAGTGCAGAAATTCAGAAAAATAAAGTATTACGAATACAAAAGCGTATTAATTCGGGTATGTTGCTTCTAGACGAAGTACAAATTAATAATATTAATCAAAGTCTTGACGGGTATAATTTGTCACTAAGGACGCCTAACGATTATATCTATCACTTAATAGATACTTACAAGGAAAAAAATAGAGATCTTAGTTCGTTGGAGATAGGACTCAAACTGCGGGTAAGAACTGGTAATTTGAAATTAACAGATCAAGAAATTGACAAAATCAACGAAGACAACAACTTTAACATTATACAGAAATCTTCGCTAAAAATCGCCCGACCAAAAGCAGTCTTGGCTGATACATATCACTCGGATATTCCAACCCCTAGTGATGTAAAAGACAAGATAACCAACGTCGACGCCTTTGTCGCTAGGAAAATATACAAGAAAAATGCTAAATTAATAGCATTCGATTATCGTCTACATCAATTGATGTTGAAGAAAAATTTATGTTAGATTTAGTAGTCTAATATTGTTATTGATAAGTAGATGCTTCATAGTTTTTATAGACTACAGATATTTTTCAAATCAATAATTAATTGTCTCTGCCTCTTTCAAAAGTTTTTTTTTGCAAGAAGGTATTGAAATACTTAAACAAATGATATATAATATAAAAGGACAAAATCGAAAAATGAGCAAATACGAATATCACATACAAGACGATTTCGAAGAGACCAAAAATCTTTCTACAGATTTGTACCAAGTGCTAAAAAGAGAAATAGGCGAATATTACAATCAGAAGTATGATGATTGTATGGATTTATTTGCTATGTCAACAACTATTAGCGATGTTACCTACTACGAAAACTTTGCACAAATTATTCGCAAAGACAAGATTGCACTTTGTGATAAAACCACAGCCAATTTACAAGAATATATCGATTTTCAGAAAAGTATTATTAAGGACGGCATAATTGACCATGATAATGCCAGAAGAATAGGTGTGGTTATAGACACCTTAGGCAACACTAATCGTTCAATTTTGCAGTTGGTATATCAAATCTTAGAAGAGGTTAAATTCGGGGTTATCAAGCGCTATAAGAGCCCATTTGAGATTATTGATGACTACTTTGAATTAGGAATTAACAAGAAATATAGCGGTGTTCAGGACTTTATCGAAGACAACTATGATTACTTGTCTAAGGCCATCAATTTAGTATATGGAGGATATAATTATGACAAAAAATTCTAGCGTTTTCAAATTTGATATAATCGAGAGGATTATCGGCGATCTAGACTTCACCACCAAGGAAGAAGTAGTTAGATTGGCAGAGATAATGAAAGATGTAGCAGCAACCAAAGACTATCCTGAGGATGTAAAAAAAGCATTTGTAGATGCCTACAACGAAATCAATGCTGATGACTTTACTCTAGATAATCTATTCGAAATCAAAAAGTTAATCAAGCCAGAGAACTAATTGGCTACATAACTTAACATTATAACCTAACAAGCAACAAATACTATTGCTATAGTAGAGAACAATTATCTCATAATCAGTTATATACAATTGCTACATGATTGTGGATAATTTGTATATTACAAATATAATCCCATATTGTATTTTGATATATTGGGATAAAGCTAATGACATAAAAAAATAGGTAACTATAATTTCTGACTCTAATTAAGAGTTTTTAATTATACTACCTATTTTTTGTTATGTACTAATGTTTTGCTTATAATTAAATCGCATATGAATAATTATTTGTGTTAAATTTAGTCATCTTTAGCATCTAATTTATTAAGTAATTTTGATAATATCTCTTTATCTTTCTCCAGCCGCCTTTTCTTAATTGTTCTTATAATCATTGTCAATGCAATGGCCAAGACAATAGTTCCGCCAAGGCATACGTATAGCAATGGGAATTCGTTAATTTTAACAACTATAAAAGAATTAGAATCGTTAGTAGAATAAGTATAAATATAACCAAACTTCTTTTTGACCAAAGTATCCAAATACTTCCAATTAACAGTCTCGCCTTCGCTAAGAGATTCGGTTAAGATAGCTTTTCCTTGATACATTACGGTTAAAATTCGTTGGAATATTTGATATCTTGCCTCTAACACAACTTTAGTACTACTGCTAGCATTAATTTCTTCTATTTGGCTGCGTTCAAATAGCATATTCAGATAAATAGAAGAAGTATTAAGATTCTTGTTGTTATAATATATCCCTTCTAGCCACCAGCCCTCTATGCTAGGTGCCTGCAAATTAATAACTATATTGTTATCGTAGTCTTCTATAGTATAGTTATATGTGTAATATTGCGAGGTCGGTACATTGTCTTGTCTTACAATTAAAGTTAATGAATATATCGTTGGAGTAAAATATGGGGTCAGTTCCACATCTTTTTCCAAACCCAATTGCGATGTTGTTGTTGTCATATTTAGTAGATAGGTATCATTGTCTATATTCCAACCTGTTAGAGTATAACCAAATTTCTTTGGCGATTTGTCCGTATCAATCATTGTTGGTATATAGATAGGTGCCTTAGCGTGATAACTCATTTCTTTGATTACTACACTTGGCTGAACCATATTATTAACATACTTAACACTATATATCGAATATGTATTAAGTATATATCCCCTAATGCTTGTTGGCACAAATGTATTCAAGTCGACAATATCGTCCCCATTATACCAAGCGCTCAATCCTCTATCTCCAGCCCTAAATTCTTCTATTGGGTCACTTATCTGTTGTGTCTGATATACTACTATCGACTTACTACCAACAACCGAATTATCTTTTCTAAAATTAATTGTTAATTGCTGCAAAGTAACACTCAGCGAGCCATTAACTAGCGTTATATCCCAATTAGAATAATCTATACCATCAATCATGCTTAAGATAATATCACAAGATTTCTGCGTATCCTCACCCGTTTGATATCTCCAAGCCGCAATCTCTGTAACAATATTGTTATTGCTATAAGTTACATTAAATTGTGGCAAATCTTCGGCATTCATATCAATAAGATTATCTGAGCCATCATATATCATATAGCCAGGATTAGCAGGCACTGCTTCGCCATAACTATAATCATATATATCAGCCACTACACGAATTGTTCGAGGAATAATCTCAATTGTCTGAGACGCATCCCCAATTACCTCGTAATTGGCACCAAAGTTCGCATTGATAGACACAATGTATTCACCCACATTAAGGATATTATCAACAATTTCTCCATTCTTCGTTATAGTCAGTAGCATTGCAGCAGGCTCAGCCTCAATAGTATAAGTAGCGCTTATATTATTAACAAAGTCCCTCGCTGAATATTCTGCAATATATTTGTTGTTTGATTTGGTTAATTCGCTTATTTGCCATTCTACAACGACAGGACGCTTATCAATAATTAAGTTTATCTCGTCATTACTTATTGTATAGTTATCCTTATCATAATCCAAAGCAACTGTATAAGTTCCTGCATTGATTATCTCTGTCACAACTTCTCCGCCGCTCTTAACAACAATATTTGCAACATCTTTAACTGCCTCACTACAACTAATAGATTGCAAAATATCGCTGCCATCATATGTATAATGAACGCCATCTGCCTTGGTTGTGCTATTAGGCACTGCTAGAGTATTATCAAGTGATATTTTGTTGATTACTAATTCAGCCCCTCCACTAATTGCATTGGTTATATTGGCAGAAGTGCTGCTAACTTGTAGGCTATATGTGCCAGAGTTCTTAACCTCAGACGCAGCCTCCCCACCTATTGTTATATTAATAGGCAAATAATGTTTTGGGCTGCTTGTAGAGACTTGCCAATATGCTCTAACTTCAGCATCATCCATTGCTCCAGTTGTGTCTAGGATTATAGACTCTCCGCTATAACTTGTTTGATACTTTCCGTTAACAAAATCATAAGAACTTTCCCATATCACATCTACACTATCTATTGGGGATACAACCAGTTCTATAGACGGATTGATTATATTGTATATGTCTGTATCAAACCCCACAACACTAACAGTATATGTGCCAATTCCTATGATATTATTTACAATCTCTTCATTACACTTAATTTCTAAATTACAAAAATCTTCTGTGTTATATTTATGACCAATTTGGCTCGCAAGATCTACATCAGCGTAATCTATTATATACTGTCCCTCTGTCACCAAACTACCGCCAGTTACAGACCAATCTATCGTTATATCTAGCTTGCCTAAATTTATATAAATACTGCCGTCCGTGATATCATAATAGTCATAATTAACATCCTCTCCATTAATCGTGGCAATTTGTAATTTATACATTCCCACAGCCAACACGTTAGGTGTATTCATAATTGTGTCATTATAATAGACATCAAATGTTGCATTATAGCCATCTATTGTCGCTGAAATATTTGGCAGTATATCAGTGCCAGTGTAGACAGTACTATATTGTTTGAAACCGCCATATATACCAGTATAACTTAATCCACTATCTAGTACCCAGTTGGCGGTTAAATGTTTTTTGACTATCCGTACTTTCAATTCCTCAGCAACTAGTTCAGATGTGTTGGTGTCTATATCCCCATTGCCAAAAGATAATGTATATATCTTGCCAATTGCAGTTGCTGGAATGCTAGTAACACTCTCGCCATCACATTCCCATTTGTCGTCACCCAATCGTACATTAACACCATTGTTGTCGTAATATGCGTATATGCCAGCAATTTCATTGCCGTCATACTCTTTTTCCCATACTCCATCGATCGCGTTTTTTACTAGTCCATTTTCGGTCAACCCAGCATAATGTACCTGTATTTTTCCCTTCTCTATAGTTCCAGACAATGTATTGGCAATCACATAATTGTCACAACCTGTGCCTGACAAAGTGTAAGACAATGCCTTACCTGTCCCAACCAATTCGTTATCGTATGTAACATTGTCAATACTAACAGTATCACCTGCCACTACTTTATTTTCTGTAACTAAGTTATTCTTAATCCAATCTATTGAGTTTTGGGACAAAGTGGTTGTGCTATCATAATCTTTGGATATAACATACTTATCTTCGCTAACAGATATATCAGCCGCACTGGTCAAATTGCTCCAATCGAAATCCAACTCTATTGGCTTGACAATAATTCGTTTTAATTGTTGCTTATGCAGTTCTATAATAGAGTTATCTGCTTTTTTCTTCAGTGTTAAATCGAAAGTGCAAATATATGTGCCACTATCCGCAACATTCTTAATAGTTATCTGCCCATTAGAGTCTGGTATAATAATATTGCTGGCACTAATACTTCCTTTGTACCAAGTAATTGTTTGACTCTCTAATGTATAATCGTTATTTGTTGATCCTTTAAGCGCACCAACACTTGCACTTAATTTTTCTACGCCATCATTTCCAGCCCCTGAAGTATCTTTAATAGAATTATATACAAAACTATACCATGTCCCTGTCTGATCCACTGTTGTCTCAATTCCACTACTTGCGGCTGCGGCAGACATAGTTATCGAAGTTGAAACTCTGATTGACGAATCATTTGAGGCATCTGTAATATTGCTTATCTCAACTATAACAGGCTTTAGAATAATCGAGAATATAGTAGAAATTTTGCTAGTTGTATAATTGCTAAGCAAATAATTATTGCCGGTGGGCTCGCCTGATTTGGTGTATTCATATTCATATTTTAACAAATCTATTGTGGCCGTCGTCCCAGCACATATTGTTGTAAATGTATTGTACGAAATTTGCCAATATCTAATTCTATAACCATCTGTCACAATTTGAGGCAGTTGATAAGAAGAATTGGTAGAGTAAGTTATCTTGTCATAACTACTTAACTCGTAATCCTTAGGTAATAGCACTGTCACATGTGTCATATATGGATCGGTGGTATTAACTTCATTATTTGTCACTGCCGTTCCTGGACTAGCTATATAATGTATGACAAATGCATATTCTATCCCCGTTTCGGAAGTAAGAACTATCTTAATATTGTCTCTACCAGCAAATCGAATTCGTATACTTCCGCCCGAATAACCACTATACTTTTCTTTTCCCAAATAGTATAATGTAAAAGATGTATTATCTATTGTTACACTCTTATCCATTACTTTATTTGCATTATTGTCAACGACATTCCCATCCAGGCTACTAATGGCAATCATAGGCTGACCATTGGTGTCATAGCCCAATGCTGAATATGTAGCCAAATACAATTCGACCTCATTATCTACTGTGTAGAACTCGTTGACACCAGAAATCTGTGTATTGTGATAAAGTATTCTATTCCGTCTAGTACCAGATGTAATTATACTGCCGGTATTGTTGACATTGACAGACAGCATACCCAACTCTGCCATTACTAAGAAGGGTTTTACTATTGTTGTAGAACCTACAATTATCTCTATCTTATAAGTTCCCCAGTCTAAATTCGTATCCGATTTAGAAGTAATACTAATTCTGTCTGCATTCGACACAATATCAAACATATTTGTGATGTCCATATTGCCTTGCCAAATCTTGATACTGCTTATATCAGAACCCGAAGCATTGATGCATTCGTATGTCAAACTAATACTAGTGCCAGCAGGGTTATAAGCAAAAACATTTTTCTGCTTAACAACCATAGATTCTTTGTTGGACCAATTGGAAGTCTTGTCATATTTCTTAACTTCATAATCATTGCCGCCAACTATCTCCATTGCCGGCAAAGTAGACTCGCTTCGGTCAATCACAAAACCAGCGAATGAACCATAATTGGCTATTGAGTATGGCAAATAATATATGCCATTAGTACGGCTTTCGCAACTATAAGCATCCTCATCTGCTTTGTATGCATTCTCTCCATACGAGTTAAGAGTTATCCAAGCACCTGTACCATAATCACCGCAATCTATAGTATCATCCCAACCAATTACTGAAACAGCGTGCCCGGCACCAGAATTAACAAAAATATTTTTGTAGTCTATTACTTTTGTTCTAGACAACACTGATGTATATAGCGAACCATTTTCGTGTAAAAAATACTTTACTTGCCCTCTAATAACCTCTCTTTGGCTATCTGTGGTAGCGGCTTTGCTATAACTAGACCAATCAGTAGAAGCCTTAAAAGGCTTTATATAATCTGGCAAGCTAAACGAATAATCAGAGTAATAATCATAATATGTTTTGTAGTTATAATTATCTATTCCATCAAAAATATCTAGCGGCAAATCACTTTCTAACATTGCGAATTGACTAAATATATCTCTAAAATATCCACCACTGCCTATATTGTAGTTGCCCGAATTAATCCCCGCAAGGTACAACGACATCCACCCCTCGGCCAAATTGTAATATTCATTCAATTGCTTAGATATTGTAGTCTCTAGTGCCGTAGTTGTGGCATGCGCCCAACATAGCCCGTATGGCTGTTGGTCTTGAGTCAAAAGCAAAATTTCATTCCGCATATTATAAGATTCGGGATAGTCAGCCCATGCAGAATTGGCTGGTTGTGTATAATTAGTAACACCCAAAGAATTGACAAAAGCCTCGCTGGATACTCTATCCATTTCGCTATCAAATGACACATCAGTAGTGCTAGCCATCTCAACCTCTGCTTTGCACCCAATCGCAAGTCCGCCCGATATGGTCATCAATGTTAAAATAATTATGTAACTAACATATCTAATTATTTTCTTCATATTGTCTCTCTGATTACTTTTATTATCTTATTATGTCGCAAATTGACACTTTTTACGCTTACTATATAATATCATATCCTTATATTTTTCCCTAACCTATATCTGCATTTTATTAAAATAATAATTTTAATAAAAAAATAATTACAAAAAAGTGGTAAACAACAAAAAAATAAAACAATAGTAATATGTTTAATTGAATTAATTACACATTTATTATTGGCACACATTTATTCACAATTTCTAAGAGACACGATCGCAGAAATTATTGATTAGTAAATAAATATACAGAGCAAAATAACTAGGCAAAGAGTCCCTAATAGGATATAATCAATACAGCAAAAAAGGTCGAGACGAAATTAAAATAATAGTATATAATGTTAGGGTATTAGGTTGAGGGCGAGACAAAGATAACCCAAGAATACAATTAGAGCCTATTGGTGAGCGTGGTTATATAGAATTAATGCCAATCAAATAAAGTAGAATGAACAAAAAAATAGATACAATAGTGCATCTTGGTGAATAACTATTGTATCTGTTTTTTGTAATTAACCTATTATTTGTAGTCTACTCTGATACCAGGTCCCATAGTGCATGCAGCAGTAACAGACTTGATATATGTACCCTTAGCAGCAGCTGGTTTTGCCTTAACAATTGCATCCATTAATGCATTGAAGTTCTCTACCAATTTCTCTTTACCAAAAGATACTTTACCAATTCTTACGTGAATAATGTTGGTTTTGTCTAGTCTATATTCTACCTTACCAGCTTTGATATCGTGCAAAGCCTTAGCGATGTCTGTAGTTACAGTACCGCTCTTAGGGTTAGGCATCAAGCCTTTTGGTCCCAAAATCTTAGCGATTTTGCCTAGTTGTGGCATCATATCAGGGGTGGTTACGACAGCGTCAAAATCCATCCAACCGCCTTGAATTTTAGCAATCAACTCTTCTGCACCAACATAGTCAGCGCCAGCCTTCTCAGCGATTGCAACATTGTCGCCCTTAGCAAAAACCAAAACTTTAACAGTTTTACCAGTTCCGTTAGGAAGTACAACAACGCCTCTAACCTGTTGGTCTGCATTTCTGCCATCTACGCCTAATTTGATATGAAGCTCGACTGTCTCGTCAAATTTTGCTTTAGCAGTTTTTTCTACTAAATCTAGTGCAGTCTCTACATCGTATAATTTAGTTCTATCGACTAGATTAGCACTCTCAATATACTTTTTACCTCTTTTCATAATTTCTCCTTCGTGGTACATCGAATAAAATGTAATATAGATTTTTTATTCTCCCACATTAACTTTGTAATCTTATTCGGTTACAGTAATGCCCATACTCTTGCAAGAACCCTCGATCATACTCATAGCACTCTCGATGCTGCTTGCATTTAAGTCTGGCATTTTAGTTTCAGCAATTTTCTTGATTTGTGCCTTAGTGATAGTAGCAACTTTGTTCTTTCTAGGGTTAGCAGAACCGCTTTCGATACCTAACTCTTTCTTGATCAAAACTGCTGCTGGTGGAGTCTTAAGCACAAAAGTAAAACTTCTGTCGGCATAGATAGTAATAACAACTGGAATTGTCAAACCTGCTTGAGCTGCAGTTTTCTCATTGAACTCCTTTGTGAATGCTGGAATGTTAATTCCGTGAGGTCCCAACATAGATCCTACTGGAGGTGCTGGGGTTGCTTTACCTGCTGGTAATTGTAGTTTTACTATTGCATTAACTTTCTTATCTGCCATAGTTTTCTCCTCCTGCCAATTTAGTGGCAATTTGTGGTATAAACAAAATGCATTACAATAGATTTACATTTCTCCCACTATTTTGCTATTTTTACAGAGGAATTATCCTCTGGAACAGCCCATATGCTTCTTGCGGCGGCGAGCCTGCCGGCACGCATAGCGTGCGTGGCTGCGTCCCATCAAATTATGGGACGGGCAGCGTGTCAGCCCGCTGACACGCTTGTGCTCGCCGCCCTGCCATATATCGTACAAATAATTGTAGATGCTATCATCTTTAATACAATTATAAGTATAATATTTTCTGATTGTATCTGTTTGTATAGGTCTTTGCCTAACTCAATACAATTACAAGAACGGCTATTGCCAAGTGCTTAGATTTGACACATAATTCGCCCAATATCCAAATCTATCCACTTGGCTATCATTCCCAAAATATATTGGGCAAATCAAATTAATTATTTAACTTCTTTTACTTGATCTAGCGATACATCTACTGGTGTCTCTCTGCCAAACATCTCTACTATCACACGACACTTGTTAGTCTTGTCATCAATAGACATTACTTTGCCAACAAAACCTGCCAATGCACCATCTAATATCTCTACCGTATCCCCTACATTAAGATTGATATTGACTACTGCCACTTTCTCTAGATGCATTTTTCTAATTTCCTCTTCGGTCAAATGCAATGGTCTACCTTTTGGTCCAACAAAGCCAGTTATGCCACGTGTTCGAGTTACAGCATGCCAAATATCGTCACCATAGTTCATCTTGACCAAAATATATCCTGGCATTAATTTACGTGTTACCAATTTGCGTTTACCATCTTTCTCCTCTACAACATCTTCCATAGGGATAACGATGTCAAATATACGAAGATTAAGATTGTATTTTGCCCTAACTATCTCTAAGTTTTCTTTGGCAACATTTTCATAACCAGAGAATGTGTGCAGAACATACCATTTTGCATCTTTCTTGGCTTCTTCTATAGCCTTCTCTTCTTCGGTTAATTCTCTTGACTCTTCGGTAGTTTCGGCAGTTTTGCTCTCCGATTCGGCCTCGTTGTTATCGATACTAGCAGTAGTCACTTCAGCCTCTGTAGTAGGCTCTTCCGCACTCTCATTTATGGCCGTATTTGGGGCAACTTCGTTTGCTTCGCTAGTTAGAATATCTTCTTTGTTCTCTTCTATCATAAATTCTCTTTTAGTGGCTGCAAGCATTTGCTCCGCCTAATCCTTTTGTTAGATTTTGTTCAGTTAACTTATTTATAGTCTTAATAATGTGATTTATTTGTCACAAATCGCCTAGGCACAATATTTAATTCGGTGTCTAAGGCATTAAGATTGCCTCCACATGCGTGAATACAATTTTAATATATATTAGCCCATCAACAAGCCAAACAACCAGAAGAATAACCTATCGGCACCAAACAACAACAGTGTGCATACAGTAACAACTAACAAAACCACACAAGTGTTCTTAACAACTTTGCCGAAAGTTGGCCAAGATACTTTCTTTAACTCGCTATATAATTCTTTGGATTTCTGACCAATGCTTTTCTTGTCTTTATTTTTCTTAGACTTTTTAGCGTCTTTCTTGCTATTTTTATCGTCTTTGGCATCTTTGTTAGTAGCTTTGGTATCTGCAGCAGCCTTGGTCTCGACCTTTGAATCCTCTACTTTCTCTTCTACTAGATTAGTCCCTTCCACTGCCTCAATATTTTTCTTATCTTTTTTTGCCATTTATAGACTCCTTAATAATTATTAAATGGTACTATTTAGTCTCTTTATGAGCAGTATGCTTCTTGCAAAAACTACAATACTTATTTACAGTGATTCTATCAGGATCATTTTTCTTGTTTTTCTCAGTAGTGTAATTTCTTCTTTTACATTCTGTGCACTCTAATGTAATAGTTTCTCTCATGGTTAATTACTCCTTATTATTTAGTCGATAGCAATTCTATCATAACATTATACAATTGTCAATATAAATCTCAACAAAAAAAAGGCTCAAAGACCTTCTTTATATATCAATTGTATACACAATATAACACATTATGCCTCAAATGTAAAGTGTTTTGGTAACTAATAATAAAAATACTTGTAAATTTGCACATCTTTTGCATTATAATACATCAATTTGTAATATCCAACACCCATTAGCGATGCAACAATATTTAATGATTGGTCAATAATTAATTGTCTAACAAATCAAATGCCTTCATTATCTCATCCAAGTCTTCCTTAGGGTTAAGGATGGCCTCCATATCAAAAGCCTCATCATCGCCGACTTGACCGGTTATATTTTTGAAATATGCGTTATTTTCAGGCAGATTATCGTCACTAAGTACACTTGCAGTGGCCAAACCCAATTTGTTGGTTATATTATTAAATCTACGGTTAATGTTAAGTAGCCTTGCGTTCTCTTTCTTGGTATCGTCCTTCATAGCGTCTACCACCTTGTCTGACTGTTTTGCAGCTTTGGTACTAGATGCATAAGAATTAGTAACCAAGTAATCCATTCGGTTAAGCAAATTCTTTATGTAATTACCACTATTTTTCTTTAGATCGTCTTTAATTGAGTCATCATCGTCTTTGCGTTCCATATTCTCATTCTGCTCAATTATCCTAGTCAAATCATTCTCAAATTCTTGTATAGACACTCCGAATTTCCCATTCTTAATTTCCATAAGACTATCCGAATCTAGCATATCCATAATCTCTTGCCAACGAGTATACATCAGCCTAATTCGCCTTACTTCTAATTCAAAAATTTTGTTAGAGCTCTTCTCGACCTGCTCACTTCGCTCTACTGCAAAAAGCAGAGCACGCTCAACTTCGTCCTCTCTGATTTTAATTTCTTTTAAGTTATTTTCCAAAATCAAATTTTCGCTTAACAAAGCCGAAATTCGATTTTTTTGTTCATTTAATCGGTTCTCGTATTTTAGCACCAATTTGTCTATATATTCATCTACTTGTGACACACAATAGCCATTTTTCTCTATATCAAATTTTGCCATAATACTCCTTTATATTACTTCTAAATACCCAAATATATACTGCTATTTAATAGTTTATTTCGCTTGTTTTACTGACTTATTATATTTAATTGAATTCAATCTTCCCAACCACTCACACATTCTTTTAGGCTTTAGAAAATATTATAGTTTTGTTAATTAATTCAATAATTATTGTCCGATGGCATTAATTCAATGTCGTTATCCACAACAACTAATCAATTGTGTATAATTCAAATATACGTCCTTTACAACAAAGTAAATAATAATAACGCCACACAACCTGCTAGGCTAATCGCTATACCAAATCTAATCATATACATTTGTCTATATCTAACGAATACAATTAGTTGCACCAAGCCCGCCAGTATCAAAAATACACCCCAGTATTTTGCAAATAAAACATCCAAATTGTCAATTAGACACATAACCAGCACAAAGTAACTGGCAAATAGTAGTGCAAAATATAGCATAGGCTCTTGACGATATTGCAAGTATTTGGTCATCAAAATTATAGTTATCCCCAACAGGAATGCAGGCACCCATTTATAGCCTTGCCCCAAACATACGACATACACTACAAATGCTATAATTACACTAATATTAACAATTATCTGAATGGATATTTTCCTCAATTACAATTACTTCTGCTCACTTTTCTTGCTGCCTCTGATGGCAATAATGCATATACCTATTGTGCCCAAAATTACAAGAATTAAACTAAGCCACTTAGAAACCGCCGCACCTCCAGTCGTTGCCAATTGTGCCGAAGGATCACGAAAACTCTCAGTAAAATACCTAACAATTCCATAATAGAATAGGTATCCCGACGTCACCAGTCCAGTACTTTTGAATTTCCTTAAAATATATGCCAGCAAGAAGAATCCACCTACACACAGCACGCTCTCCCAGAAGAATGTAGCAAGATGCCATCCGCCATGAACATAGTATGCAATAGGAAACCACTGCACGGCCTTGTTAGTCACCTCCAGCCCATAGCAACAGCCTGCAGTAAAGCAACCAATTCTTCCAATTGCTTGACCCAACAGTAGCACAGGAGCCACAATATCCATCGTTTTTAAGATATTTACTTTTTTAATTAAGCAACAAGCAATTAAGCCCAATGCACCGCCAATTATACCACCATATACAGCCAGCCCACCCTTGGTGATGTCGAAAAAAATGTTCCAAGCATTATCAAAAATGCAATAATACAATCTTGCACCAATTAGACTACTAGGGAACACCCACCAAATTAGGTCATAAGGCAAATCTTCATTTAAGTCTCTATATTTAGTATATTTTATAGCAAATGCCAAAGCGATTAAGAATGCCAAGCCTATTAAGGCTCCGTACCAGCTGACGCCAACTCCGGCAAATTTCAATATCAGAAAAACAGCCAAGCAACCGCACGCTATAGCCAATGCTATCAGGCTCTTCCTTATATTAAATTCCGCACCTGCTATACAAAAAGTATCTTTGGAGTATTTTCGCATATTATCATTCCTTATATGTATTCGATATTTATCATAAAATAATTCAAACAAAATTATAATAACTGCTATAATGCAGTAGTTATTGTTTTATTTCAATATTACAAAGTAGTATACAATATCATCCTACTATTAGTCAAACAAAGTGCCCGTTATTTGCAACAATTATAACCAAAAACATCTACATTTTTTGCACATCACTAACTGTAAATTTCTATAATACAATCCATATTTGAATGAATTATTGCAATGCTTATTTGCCTACAAGAGAAACATTGCCTATGCCAAGATATAGCAAAAACTGAATTAGAGTAAAATATGTCAAATTATACAATTAATAGTTAATATTTTATCCTCTACAGTCAACTATACATATATAACAATGAGTTTTTATTAATATTTTGGATATTTGTTATTGTAATTGACTACGTATAGACGCTTTATTTGTCAAATTTCTTAAATTATATTTCCAATTCTAAAATAGCAATTATAGAAAAATCACTCAGTAGGATGAATGTCTTATCTGAGTGATTATCTTATTATTTATTTTTCAATTGATTAAGTTTATCTAATGACGACTGCAAACTCTTTTTCTGTTCATTAAGTGTCTTCATTTGACCTTTTAATTTCTTATTAAGGTCTTCTAGTTTATCAATATTGGTTTGCATTTTGCCAGCCAACTTCTGCTGCTCTTCTTGATTATTCGCATTTGCTATATCATTGGCAATTTTGTCAAAGTCAATATTCTCTAGTGCAGCCTCTGGTTTGATTGCATTGGCAACATTTTCTTCTTGCTTTGGCTGTGCAGCAGGCGTAGATGGTCTAATTGCATTATTTTCCGAATTCGCTTTGGCTTTATCCTTTGGCTCTGCAGCAGGTGTAGTCGCCACTTCAGACTTAGCCACAGCCACATTGGCTTGGATATCTTCGGCTTTTGCTTTTAAGTTCTCATTATCTCTCGCAATAGACTTGCCTTGACGTTCTAGTAAGCTTACTTTCTCATTAGCAGTTGCTAATTGCTCCTCAGCACGCAACAACTTCAGACGCAACTCTTCTGCTTCGGCATATTCTTTGTATTCTTGCTTGGTGTTAGCAAGAGATACTCTTCGTCTAAATTCTTCAGATCCAAAGTATTCCTTAACACTATCTATTGATTCGATTTGGGCAAGTTTTAGTCCCAACTCTTTTTCCAAATTTTTCAATTGATTATTCTTAGCATTAATCTCAACTTCAAATGATGCTATCTTCTGCCTCATATTCTCTATTTCGTCGGACATAACGGCTTTTTGGGCCTCCATTTCCTTGAAATGCGGTTCATTTTGCTTATTTACGATATCATTAATCAGACCATAAATTTTATTAGAATATGCTTTGCCTTCTGACAACATTATCTTCTCTAATTTCGACTTCCTGTTGTTAATCTCTTCGTCAATAGCGTCCAACTCTTCTTGCAATTCGGCTTGTTGCTTCTTAAATCTTGCTTCGCTTAATTGGTGATCTTTTTCCAATTGTTGCAATTTTCGTTGTTCTTCGTCATAACGCTTCTTCAGATAGTTAGCCTCTATCTTAACCGATGTAGCATTAAGCTGTTCGGTTATCTGATTCATACTCTCTCTTATAGTCTGTGCTTTTCGCTCAAAATCCTTAGTTACATCATCAAAGTTCTTAGAATAGTTGGCTATTTCTTGTTCTTTGCTGGTTCGTCTCTCAACTAAGTTACGTTTGATATTAAAATATTTCTCACTCTCTTGCATAGCACGCTCTAGTAGTATTGAGCCCTCTACGCCAAGCGCATCGAAGTCATATTTCTCAAACTCTTGATTATTAAGCGCCTCTTCTTCCTTGGCTTTTTGTTCCTGAATGGCTTTCTTATCAAGATATTCTTGTAATACAGATATGCCGTCTTTGATCTCTTTTGGAGTAAATAAGATTTCATAATCAATATAAGGAGGCATTGTGGTACAAGCCTTGTTGACATAACCTTGGAATTCTCTGTACTCGTAGAACAAATCATTGGTAAACGATGCATAACTAGACTCAAATAATGCTATAACCAAATGACCTAATAATAGTAAAACTGCTGGCAAGAAAGTTACATCGAACACAGATCTTAGAATAATTGTGTGAGTGGCAATTTCATTAAGGTCCACATCGCTATAATTAGCAAACACCCTTGAGAACATAAGTACGCCAATAATCAATGCAGCAGCCACAAACAAGTTGCGACAAATTCTAATACTAGTCTTATATCCGCTCGCTTTCGTTGGGTGATCTATCACAGTCTCAGTATTCATATACTCACTAGGCAATTTATCTCGATTAAGCATATACTCTTGCCAACTGTGTCTTAATGCTTTTGGTGCAGACTTCATCTTAGAATTAAGGTTGACCAAATTCTCTTCGTTAATATAAGGATTTTTCCTTAAATAAGCATTAATTCCTTTGATACTCTTCATCAATTTCTTCTCGTAGGTTACCGACTTGGCTATAGTAATTGCTAGAGTTATCAGCACAAAAACACCAAGGGTTACAAACAGCATAACCGACTCATCCAAGCCCTTGGCAATATTGTACAAGAAATTTATAAATTTGCCGTATATGGTAGTATCACTGAAGAATTGATTTTCTAACAACATTGTAATCATTTTTCCATTTTTCTCCTATAAGGAATAATAGATGAACAACTCATTAATTTCCCACCCCATTGCACATTAGAAGTGTCTCTAACTTATGCGTTGCATCACCCAAACATTGTCTTGCAGTATACTAATCACAATAATATTGTATTGATATATGTATAGACAGTGCCAATAGTCTATTTTAGTATATCACATTAAATATGTTTTTACTAATATTTTCAAAATAAAAATAATTTTGTATATTTGATAACGCTATAGATATTATGTGCAACAAAATATCCATAGTGATAAAATTATTTGGCTGAAAATGGTTGTAATTTTCTTAAGCGACGACATCTAACACAATTATTAATATCCAATCTCACAAGTGTATTTTAATCTAATATATACTAGTTGCAAGAGAGTCCCGATGTGAAAATAATTTAGTGCAAAATAAACGAAGATATCTCAATCATTTAACAAGCGGTTTTTTTTGTGATATACTTACTTTGTATTTATTTAACTTAGCACCATTTCTAGATTTGCTTATTTTGGACCAATTTACTAAAACATAACTTAAGCTAATAACTCATTTGGTCAAAGACTTTTGTGATAGTTAATCTACTTTATTTGCTGTAATTATATCTATTTCAAAACTATCATATTTTTCTAGAAAACATAGGCGGTTTGTCAAGTTTATTCGTCAAATATCCACCAATTGTAGTTATTCTACCATATACCCGCAATATGCTTAATGCTAAATTGATACAAAAAAAAGATATAGGAGTAACATTAATAATGGATTTATTTCAAAAATGTAATAGCAATACGCTACTAAACGAAATAAGAAAGGAAAACATCTATCCATATTTCCAGGCTCTAACCAGCGGTCAGGACACAATTGTGCAAATGAATGGTCAGAGAACCATAATGATAGGTAGCAATAACTACCTTGGCCTAACTTCCCACCCAGAAGTTATTGAAGCAGGCATCGAAGCACTTAGAAAATATGGCTCGGGCTGCTCGGGCTCTAGATTCCTTAATGGTACACTAGACCAACATATTATGTTAGAACAAGAACTGGCCGAATTCTTGCACAAAGAAGCAGTCGTTACATTTAGCACAGGTTTTCAATCTAACCTAGGCATTATATCTGCTATTGCAGGACGTAATGACGTAATCGTAGGCGACAAAGAAAATCACGCCAGCATTTATGATGCTTGTAGACTGTCTTATGCCAAATTGCTAAGATACAATCACAGTGATATGGAGGACCTAGAGCGTCAATTGCAATCAATTGGCGACGACAAAGGCATCTTAATAGTTACAGATGGCGTATTTAGTATGAGCGGAGATATTTGCAAACTACCCGAAATAGTAAAATTAGCCAAGAAATATGGTGCTAGAGTAATGGTAGACGATGCTCATGGATTGGGTGTACTAGGAGAGCACGGACGCGGGACTGCCGAATACTTTGGGCTAGAGGACGAGGTAGATATCTATATGGGTACATTCTCCAAATCTCTTGCTTCTCTAGGCGGATATATGGCATCAACCAAAGAAGTTGTAGACTATGTTAAGCACTGCTCTCGTCCATTCATCTTCTCTGCATCTATCACCCCTGCCAGCGTAGCGTGTGCTAGAGCAGCACTTAAGATATTGCGTGAACATCCAGAGCGTGTTAAAGCACTATCTGACATTTCTAATTATATGCGTAACAAATTGAAATCATTGGGTGTAAAAATTGTAGAAATAGACAACACCCCTATTATCCCAATATATACATACGAGCCAAAAAAGACCTTCATTGCTTGCAAAATGTTGTCTGAGCGTGGCGTATATGTTAACCCAGCCGTTCCACCTGCCACCCCAGAAGGTCAATGCTTAATTCGTACCAGTTATACTGCTACTCACACTCGAGAGCAAATGGACGAGGCCGCAGAGAAGATTAAGGAAGTGTTGGATATAGTAGATAATATGGACATAAAATAAATATAAATATCCATAATAGTACAAAAACTTAATATTAAAACAAATAATACAAAATACGGCACATTAATCGTTTGGCTAATGTGCCGTATTTTTGCAAAAAAAGCGAAGTAAAATAATCACCTCGCTTTTTGTTATTATCTATATTTTACTTAGAAAGGCATCTCCAAATTACCTTCAGTATATTCGCTGAAATCAGGGAAACTAATCTCGCCATCATAAGCACATAGAGTAAATGTTGCAGTACCAGTCTGACTAGACAATGTGCCCTCGCCAGCATAGTTGCCTGTAACCTGCAATGCAGTTAGTTGAAAATCTTCGTCAAGATTAACATATACTACAACATTTGTCATACCATACTCTGTTGCAGCACCAATAGTAACCTTATATGCCAACTTGTCAGCACTTACTTCTACCACAGCATCAGAATTCGCTTTGATAAAGTCCATTACGCTCTTAACATTGCAGAAATTCTCAACTTGACCATATTCTTCTATTGCTACATCAATGTCCGCACTGGTAACTTTAATTTTTTGCTCTTCTACATTAACACTAGAAGTTCCTATAGATGAAGCCATACTTATAGTTGTTGGCAACAAATGCACATACATTTCTCCCTCGTTAAAGTAACCCTCTATAGTGGCATTGCCATTAGCAAAAGCAGAATCCAAATCTGCAACCGCCTTCATTGCCATTTGGTTAGCGTTAGCAATAATGTTGGTAGTTATGTTAGAAGTCATCTGTACACCATCAAAAGAAGATGTCAAAGTGGCCTTATAGGTCAATTTGTATCCAGGCTGCTTCTTAAATTGAGTTTCGTTCTCTACTGTTTTCTCTCTAACATTCTCATCAAATTCTTCCATAGAAGACGCTTGATATTTGTGATTGGTATTGCAAGTAGCCTCTTTGTCTAATTCGCTAGCACCGCAAGCAGTAGCAATAAACATAATAGGCACAATTAGTATCATTGCAAATAATGACTTTAATATTGTTTTTGTTCTCATTTTTCTCTCCTTATTTTAGTATTAATATTATTATAACAATTAATAAATAATTAGCAAATGTTTTGAATATATTTACTAAACTTGCAAACATTTAGTATTTATTACAAAAAATAAATTTATGTGACAAATTGGCACTAATTTATGTGTATTATTATATAATAATGCCTAAGATAAAGAAGTCAATGTATGGGTTTCGCTTTGCTATCATCCTCAATAGGTCTGATATCGCAAATACTGCCCTGTACTGGCGAAATCTAGGCGTTATAAACAACTGCTACATACAATTGGTATCCGAACACGCTTGTCAATAACTAGAACTGGCATCGCCACTATGATAAAATATTGACTAAATAATTTTTTATCCCTTCCAATGTCCCCATATCGTAACTAATTGCCATTAAGCAAAGGGCCGCAATTTGATCAGCCTCTTCCATTTCTAGCACATTTTTGGGTGTAATCATACGGAATGCCAAATAGTATGGCAAGTCTCTATCCACTTGCCTCAGAACTGAGCGTGAATACATAGTTCGCAATTTATCCATCAAACCCAGCAAATATTTTTTGTTACAATTAGGAATATGTAGATTTATATTAACCACCACTTTGTCAGATTGAATATCATAATTGACATATACAGCATCCTTATTTTTTTCATAATCTGCCATATAATTGCGATAATCAGATTTGGCATATTTAATGAAAAAATAGTATCCATTAATCATCAAATTATTTATTAATATTGCGACATCCCCTACAAGCGAATTGCGACCAGCGGTCTCAAGGTCTATCACTTTTCCACATGATAATATATTAAGGTCTATAGGGTCACCTTGCGAAATAACGGACGGCACTCTTCTATTTTGCGACAACCGACACTTGATGTCTCTCATTATTTTAGCCAAGTTATATTGCTTGCCGTTAATCACGAATGATTTTTGCAATATAGGCAAATTCTCTAGACACTCATCAATCTTGTGTATTCTGTCATAGAAAAATTTACTATTGATGCAGTCTCTTGCTCTAACTAGAGATAATCTATCATATCCATAATTCAAATAATTATAGTCGGCAGTTCCATCATTATATAACCTATAATGCAAGGTCTTGACAGATATGTCCTTAACCTCTTCGTACACTAGCAAACGCTTTTTGCGATCGCACGCCACCAAATGTGGGACTTGCAGCACATCCTTCACCGCCCTATAGTGCGTTAACTCCGTCACATAATCTACCTCGTTATCAAACTGCTTATAGAATCTATCTACACCATCTATTGCTATTATTCCGTATGTATTTTTTGCAGATTGATTAGAAGATTTGATTTGCCAACTATCTCTTGCTGCAAGCAGTTTGTCCGCCAAATCATTAAGACTGTTGACATCTCCTGACGCGCTGGTTCTGTCCATCATATACGTCGTCATACCCATAGATTGCGCGGTTTTAATATTGTCAATTTTGTCATCCACAAACACACATTCTGCTGGCTCAAGGTTGTAACGATTCAATACTATTTCGAAAAATTCCTTGTCAGGCTTTGCCACCCCAATGTCGCAAGACAAGACCATCCCTCTAAGGTACTGCGATATTCCAAATTCATCCACCAATCGTTTTGTAGACGCATGCGAATTAGAGCAAAGTATTATATCGTCTATAGCACTCAATCTCTTCAGTCCCTCTATAGTATCTTCATACATATGGCGTAATCTATATGGAACAAATTGTCTCAATTCCCGCTCTAGTGACTTGTTACTGGCATCCACAGTGCGTGCTATCATCCTAATAATTTTGTTATAAAATTTGTCCTCAGCCTTAATAGTTTTATACCAATATTTGCTGGTAAAACACGTCCCATAAGGATATGGATGCAAAGCGGCAATCTTGTCTGCCACAACATTTTTGTCATATCCTTTTGCTTCTAGATAATCTATTATAGCAGCTTCAGATTTCTGGCCATATATTAAGACCTTGACTAGATCTATTAATATCATCTTATACCTTCTCTTAATTTTTTTAATTTACAATCTTTTACAATAACAAAACCATATATTTAACTTAAGCAATTTGGAGTTGATAATAATTATTATAAATGAATATTCTATTAATAAGATAGCGTTCAATCAACTTTAATTTGTTCAATCCCAACCTCAATTATAAGTTATATAATATCAAAAGCTTTTATTATGAAAAGATAAGTTATTAATAATAATTAATATAATTTTTCACAACTGACAATCACTAAGAATGCATTATTTACAACCCAAGACAATAATTAACAGTATAGAGTAACTTATCACTATTAGAAAAGAAAAAATATTAACCAAC
>CAMEKS010000011.1 GCA_945921465.1 uncultured Clostridia bacterium
TTGATCCAACAATGCTCTAGTTGTGGGTATATAGACATCTGGATAGTCCAGATACCTGCCCACCTCAATGTTATCAACTGCTGAAGTGTCTATATCATAATGTACTACTCTATCTATCAAGCAGACCGAATCCTTGGACATATTGGCTGTTAATGCACCTGCAATACCATAATTAACTATGAGTTGTACATTATATTTGGTAATTAAATATTGGGTACTAGCACTGGCATATATTTCTCCCACGCCTGATTTAGCAATATATATAGTGTTATTGTCATTATGTATACACCAAATGTCATAAACATTATCTTTTAATTTGATTATATTTTTATATTTTTTTAAGACAGCTTCTATCTCAACCGCAACTATCAGTCCTATTATTTTCTTTTTCATACCGTATCCTTGTAATAATCTAATTAATTATAGTTTATCAGAATTTAATTTTATTATCAAATTATTAGCAAGTTGTTTACAAAGATAAAAAAGTAAATTTTGTTATAAATCTATCAATAACTTAGCAGTCTTTATATTTTTATTTTGTATTAAGGTTTAATTGTTATATAATTAGGTAAAGGAGAATAATATGATAGATAAATATATTGAATTAATTAAACCAAGGATCGAGGAATTGTTTGCAAAAGATTCTAGCGGTCACGATATTGGACATTTGGAAAGAGTACGTGATCTTGCTATAAAAATCGCCGAAACCGAGGGAGGTAACAAATTAGTGGTAGGATTAGCCGGATATATGCACGACATTCATAGGCTAATGCAGAAAGAATGTGGTCACTTTGTATCCCCTGCCGAATCGCTACCTTTGGTTAGAGATATTTTGAGCGTGACTGGCTTGACTGCAGATGTTATAGACGAAATATGTCTATGTATAGAATATCACGAATATTATAATTGGAACGAAGGCAATATTAATAATATAAATGCACTTATAGTTCAAGATGCAGATAACTTAGACGCTATTGGCGCAATAGGTGTAGGTAGAGCATTTTGCTATGGCGGGACATATGGTATACCTATGTTCAACAATCAATCACTAGAATTTGAGCAAGAGTATGCAGAATCTAATGGTGATGATGAATCAACTATTCACCATTTCTATCACAAATTATTTAGGTTAGGCGACAATATGAATACAGCAACTGCTCGTCGTATCGCAACATCTAGAACAAAATTTATGAGGCAATTTGTTAATGAATTTATAGACGAGTGGAATGGACAAAAATAGCATTTAATCAAAATTAATAGTTTTGACTTTATACAATTCATTAAAATGTTATAACTTATGTTAGTTCTATTGGAAAACATTATCTATATTGACTTAGAGATATCAACCAAGTTACTGGCGGATGCGTAAATAACTTAACATATAATATATCAGTTGTGCTATTCCTTAATTTTGATAAGTTATTGCAATGACAGTTACACATTAGTTATTAAATATATTTTCTAAAATTGTCTAAAAAATAGTTTTGTTTCTAAATTCATTAGTCGAATAATTGACTATAATTTGAATTTTGATGTATCATAGTATTAATTAATATAGGAGTATAAAAATGGAAAAGATTAAAAAAACATTATTAGGAATATCATTATCAACACTTGCAATATCTTGTCTTTTGTTAATATTATCTGTATTTGGCGTAAAGGTATTTGAAGGGGTATTATTTAGAATATTACTAATATCCAGTACGCTAGCTGTTGCATGCGGATTGGCAATAAACGAACTTAATGTAATTAGGCGAAAGAAAATATTAGGCCTGGTTGGCTTGGGATTACTTGGATTGTCAGTGCTATTTGCACTAATAATCTTCTGCAGCAATTTATTAATGCAATATAACATTTTCAATCAAATAACTTCGATTATTGCTATATCCAGTGTATTATTTATAGTTATAATTGCCCTATATTCCAAATTCGGCAAGCGAATGTTACCTTTACAAATAATTACATACATCTGCTTAATTATATTAGACATACTATTATCATTGTTAATAGCAGGCGTAAAATTATTTGAAATCAATGGGATACTTGAGCTGTTTATAGTATTAATCATCATATCCGTTGGCTTGCTAATTGCTTCATCAGTTATTAGTAGCAAAATCAAGAATACGACAACATCAAATGTTAACGATAAAGATGCAAAAATCACCATTCTTAAGAGTGAATATGATGCACTAAAAGAAGAAAATGCTAGACTAAAAAAACAGTTGGCAGAGTTGCAAAAATAACGTTTTAACATTTGCAACATTATTAATACTGAAAACATTTAGTAGATATATTTAGCTCAAATCATTAGATTATAATTTGAAAAATAAAAATTTATTATCTTTCAGTAAATTAACTTTTATAAAGTAAATGACTGCTAGATAGTATTTTTTTTATTATATTATATTCAATTATTTCTTCGACATATTATCTCAAGGAGGCTTACAAGCACTTTGGATAATATCCCCTCGGGACAATCTACAATCAACCGCAGTGGATAGTATATACTTATTATCAATCGATATTTGTTGACTCTATATTGACAAAGTAATAAAAAATTATTTACACTTGCCCTTAATACATAAAGAGATAAAAGAAATTTGTTCAAATATGTTGATAATAATTAAGCAATATGTTAAAATTTTAGTAATTATATCAAACAAAAGTTGCATAAAGTATATTTATTATAAAAGGATTGCATTACTTGTCCTATACATTAAGTTCATATATAAAAATGATTTACGGACTTATGATTAATACTATAGCAAATCATTGCGTAATTATTAAGTTTATACGAAAAGATAAATAACATTTTGAATGAGGAAGAAATTGATAGAAGCTTTTTATATCGCAGATATTATAGGGAATTATCTAGAGACCCACAAAGATTCTATAACCGACAACACTAATAACACATTATTAGTAAATAATTTTCAATTTACACAAATTGTCCCAACCTACCTTGCTACTATGAGTTGGTTAACTAAAACACGCCATTCAAGCAATGATATGATTAAGAAATTAAGAGAATATTATAGAAAATACCCTGATAGTAAGAATTGCAAATACACTCGTTCATTAAAGGACTGGCTAGTGAGGAAGTGCGACTGGAACCTAGTTAACTATGAAGCAACTGGTGCTATTAGAGCCTCGGTAATTGGATATTACGCACCTGAGATTAAAGATGCCAAAAAATTAGTAGCAAAAGCCATTCCCTGCACTAACGATAGCGAGACTGCATTAATAGCAGCGGAAATGATGACAATATTTGTATATTTAGCCAAAAATAATTCTACCAAAAGAGATATATATAAATATTTGCACGACAATTATGGATATACCAAATGTAAAAATTTGGCAAGTTATATTGATAATTATCAAGATACCAACCGTGCAAAAATCAATATGGAACTTTGCTTAAATTGTTTTTTCTTCACCCGCAGCCCTATCGAAGCATTCCGCAGAATAATAGATGTCGGATGCAACTACAACATTTTACTACCATTAGTTGCTGTAATGTGTGAAGCCTTCTACAAGTTTATTCCAAAATTTTTAGAGACCTACTATAGGTTAAATATTCCTCTTAGCGTATTAGATGAGATAATTAATTTTAGAAAATATCTATCAGTGAATAATCGACAATGTTTCAAGGTAAGGCCATATATTATTCAATTCTAATCATTTGAAGCATTAAGTATAATTTACCGGTGTTAACTCAAAATACGCTACTTATATGATAATATAATTAAGAAAATTATTACAGATTAGTTACATCTATCTTATTGATAGGCAATAATAAATTAATAATTCAAAAATAGATATAAGTAGAAATAATAATAATTTAGTTACAAAATGAGAAACGTACAAAAATACTCCAAATATTTGATTTGGAGTATTTTTGTTATTTGATAGCCCCTCACCTACAAGATAAACCATCTGGCATATTTTTTTGAAAAATTATTGAAATATAGTTGTAATTATTGAAAAAATATCATATAATACAATGGTTGAACAATTGTTCAACTATTAAAATGAGGTGTTTATGAAAAAAATTAAAAATAAGATAAATAATGAAACATCGTCTGCAATTGCTGATTTGTTCAAAATTTTTGGAGACACAACAAGGTGTAAAATCGTAGAATTATTATTTAGTGAGAATAAGCGAGTTAATGATATTGCTGACGAATTATCATTGGGACTATCTACTGTATCACATTCCTTAAGGGTATTGCGACAAGCAAAGATAGTAAAAACAAGAAAAGATGGCAAAGAAGTTATCTATTCATTAAATGACGCCCATATCTACAAAATATTTCAAATGGCAAAGGAGCATGTAGAAGAATGAAAGAAACTTATAATATGATTGATCTAGATTGTGCGAATTGCGCACAACGTATGGAGAGTAATATAGCTAAACTTAATGGCGTACGGTCAGTTTCGATAAATTTCCTTACACAAAAAATGGTTATAGATATTGACGAAGGTTTTAATAAAAAAGATGTATTACAATTGGCCAGAAAAGTTGTCAAAATTATCAATTCTGACTGTGATATAGAATTGTAGGTGGCGCTATGAGCAAAACAAAACGTAATACAATTAGGGTAATTATCACAGCAGCTGGTTTCTTAATTATGACTTTGCTTAATTACCTAATAGAAATCCCTCTAATTGTTAATTTATTTATATATTTGGGACTTTATTTATACATAGGATACGATGTTTTACGCAAAGCTGCTCGAAGTTTATTCTATATTAGGATGTTAGACGAAAATTTCTTAATGGCAATAGCTACAATTGGTGCGTTCGCAATATCTAAGTTCGGCGAAGGTGTGGCAGTAATGCTATTCTATCAAGCAGGTGAATTATTTCAATCAATTGCTGTTAAAAAAAGTAGGAAATCAGTAGCGAAGTTAATGGATATTCGTCCCGACAGTGCTAATCTGGTAGACGGAAATAAAGTAATAAAAATTGACCCAAGTATGTTAAAAGTAGGAGATATAATTGAAATACACGCCGGAGAAAAAATTGCTACTGATGCAATTATCACCAAAGGTGTATCTACCATAAATACATCTATGCTTACTGGAGAAAGTATGCCCGTAACTGTAAATGTTGGGGATAAAATAATTAGCGGATGTATAAATATAGATGGTGTAATTAGAGCACGTGTAGAAAAAAAATATGCCGACTCTACTGTCAGTAAAATATTAGACTTGGTTCAATCTGCATCTGATAAAAAATCTAAATCTGAAAACTTTATAACCAAATTTGCAAAAGTATACACCCCTGTTGTAGTTATTCTGGCATTAGTGCTAGCGATAATTCCGCCAATCTTTGTTGGAGACTGGGCTAATTGGATATATAGAGCACTTAGTTTTCTGGTAGTATCTTGTCCTTGTGCCTTAGTAATCTCTGTGCCGCTAGGATTCTTCTGTGGAATAGGCTGTGCATCAAAATATGGAATACTAATCAAAGGAAGCACATATCTAGAAAAAATGTCACATATGGATAGATTAGTTCTGGACAAAACTGGCACTATAACTAAAGGCCAGTTAAAGGTAACTAACATAATAGCAAATAATAAAAATGATGTTATAAAATGTGCTAGAATAGCCGAATGCAAGAGCCAACATCCTATAGCATTAGCAATAATGGAATTTAATACTAAGCCTATAGATAATAATTACGAATACAATAATATCATAGGAGAAGGTGTAGTGGCACGCAATAAAGAGACTGAAATACTTTGCGGAAACTACAAATTAATGGAAAGTAACAATATAAAATGCACAGAAATTGACACTTTTGGCAGTGTTGTGTATGTAGCCAAGAACGGCCAATACTTAGGTGCTATAGTTGTAGAAGATGAAATCAAGGAAGAGGCCGCAGACACAATCGCCATAATCAAACAAGATGGCGTCAAAGTATTTGTCCTTAGCGGAGACAACAAAACAACTGCGCAAATTGTATCGGGAAAAGTTGGTGTAAACGAATTTTATAGCGACTTACTGCCTGACCAAAAAATATTGATACTAGAAGAAATTATGAAAAATAGTAATGGCTCTACAGTTTTTGTCGGCGACGGAATTAATGACTCACCTAGCCTAATTAGGTCTGATGTAGGTATAAGTATGGGAAAACTTGGCTCAGACTGTGCGATTGAGGCATCGGATATAGTAATAATGAACGACAAATTGGACAATATAATTACAACTAAAAAAATTGCAACCAAGACTATGAATATAGTTTATGAAAATATTTATTTTGCTATTGGCGTAAAGGTTTTAATTCTAATATTATCTGCAATTGGCTTAAGTAATATGTGGTTGGCTGTATTTGGCGATGTTGGAGTATCTGTTCTTGCTATTCTTAACTCTATCAGAGCATTCTTCATAAAGAAATAATGCTAATTCTATGTTTTATTAACAAATTATTATTATATAAATAAATTAAATACTCTTAAATCATATCCTTAATACTCACTTACTAAAATACTAATAAATCAAAATATGAATCATTCATAGATATTATATCAAAAATAATTGTATTCTAATATATTTTCAAAAACTGACTAAATAATTATTAGTAAACTTGATAAAAACATTGTATTAAATCATAAAAGTTCCCGCTTCAAAACTGAAAGCGGGACTTTTTCTGAAAAATTATATTATACAATAATAAAAAATTATAATATTAACAAAATATTGGTAAATTATTGGTTAATAATATAAAATACATTTGTTCTAATCTTGTTTATATGTTATAATGACTGCACAACTTAAAAAAATAGAACAAACTTCGTTAATTTTAAGTAAATTAGTGACAAAATTAACAAACGTAAGTAATTTTTCTAATAATATTTGTTATGCATTAAGAGGTAAATAAAGTGCAAAATGTATTAAATCGGCTATTTGGAATAGGGCAAATTAGAGAAAAAGAATTTGTAAGGAGTGTAATGGAAAGCTCAGGCTTTTCGAAATATTCGCACGGATACAAATACTTGCCTGTTTTATTCCTTATGGCAAGAGATTCTACTAGAATATCCAATGAAGAACTGTTAGATACTTTCTATAGATATAACGCCAAAGAATATAAATTATCTGTTGCAAATATCGAACGTAATCTTAGAAACTCTATCAAAGCAGCAGAATCTAACGGCTTAAAGCCTGAGTTGCTAGGACTTGCATCTAGTGCCAAACTAACACCTTGTGTATTAGCCAATTACTTCTACGATGTATTCGAGAGTTATTACGACACAATAGACATAGATTAATATAGAAATTAATCATATTACATTTAGATATTATAATTTTTTATTAACTTCAAAAATAAAATATATAGTACAAAAAAAAATACCGAGTAGGCTTAAGACTGAAGTGAAACATATAACCTTCAGTTTATTAATTCCTTACTCGGTTTTTTGCTTTTTTTAGTTGCTTTCTGGTTCTTGTACCTCTACCACAATTTCATCATTGTTCTGCTTGGCAATTTTAGTCTTTGCTGTTTTAACGCCAGTTTTCTTAGTGTATTGTGTTATTGTAACAAGAATAAAAGTTCCTACTACCAGAATAGCAGTAAACAAACTGCCAATGCCAAATCCTACACCCAAAGTAGCTGCTAAAACAATAGACCAAACAAAATTAAAGAAACTAAGGCCTGCAAGAACACAAATATTGATGTAATTAACTAACTTCAATGTTTTGTCTGTTGCTTTGATGGTTATTATACCTCTCTGAGAAAATATAGCCAACACTGGCACTGCAATTAAACCGAGCATTGTTAAAAACGAAAGAGTCTGAAACAAGCTAACAAATACTCCCCAAGTGCCTGCATACCACAAACTCATTATTGCAAAACCATCAATTGATGAAATATAAGGCAACCGCCAAAATAATAATGTCAATAATAACACTAAAGCCAATGAAATATAATAAAACGAATTTTTCTTATTAATCATAATTACTCCCTTTTTAATTAGAATTAGTCAAATTACCAATCACTTGTTTTCCAATTATAACATAATTCGATATAATTGTATAGCAATTGCTATTATAAATATGGCAAAAAAATTAAAAAAGTTAAAACAATAATTAAACTGAATAGTTTAACATTTCAATTTATAATATAATAAATAATTAGATTATAACTACTCTAATTTATCATATTTTCATCACAGCATTGAACAAATTACCTTTTTACTCAATACTCTATTATATCACTGCTTATTCAAAATTGAATTAAAAACAACATATAATCTAAGCAATAATTATATAAAAAATCATTCTAAGGTTAGCAAATATGAATGAATGATATTACGAAGGCTCTATTGTAATTAATTTGAGACTCTACTACAATAGTTCCAAAGCAGAGTCTTATGTACTATGAAAAGTTAAACTATTTATTCGCATTATTGTTTATAAGAGTTTCGTATTCCTAGCAAAAAAATGAGAAGAGTCAGTTCATCTCATTCCTTTGAATATCTTGATTATGTATTATTTTCTTTGCGGTTTGTCATAGTATTGATTGCCACAACAAGTGCACTGAAGAATGGTATATATTGTTCATCTGCCTCTAGCGATACATCGCTACGAAGATCTAGACGGTTAATTGAGCCCCTTTTCTCATCATTAGCTATAATATCAAAATGTGAAGATGCAAAATTTCCATTAATCTTAATCTCATCTTGATATCCTTTAACAATATACTCATTCTTCAGCGATGCGTTGTCACATAATGTTGCAATCTTTTTCTTATTAGAGTCATAGATATATGTTTTGTGAATAATCCAATTGAACCAAAATCTATTACGGACTATATACAACAAATTACCATCTTTGTCATAAATCCTTTTCTTTCTAGTAGGGCTAAATAATTTCCCTTTCATACTCATTATTGTCTCGCCCGCTTCATTATTAATATCTGCTTTTGACACCAATGACCAAAACCTATAAGAAATTTTTACTTTCATAGTAACACAACCTCTATATATTTTATTTATTAATTAATAAAAATATTAAGCCAACGACAATTCCTATAAATAGAATAACCCTTAAAGCCGCTTGAATACGCCACCTGCGCTTTATCTTTTTGTCAAAAGCGTAATAGTTAGAAATCTCTTTAATCCCATCAGTACCCTCTATTGTAGCGAATTTTCCACTGTCGCCAAGTGTCCCTACCTTAACCGTTACACTGGTATCGCCTTGTACTTGGACAACGAATTTGCAATCTACTGCTACACACACTTTGTCATAAGGCGGATCAAGAATGCCTAATATGCTAATAAAAAAGAATATCATATTCATAAGTAGCCATAGTTTTCCACCCAGTTCAGTTTGTCTAGTTATTACTACCTCTGCCTCGGATTTAGCACAATTATATGCGCACTCCAAAGCCCCAAATTTGTTTTTCTTGCATTTAATTTTCTTGCCATCTATATAAACAGTTGGATTAATCCTAGAGGCACCTAATAATTTCAACGAAAGAGTATTCATTATATTCTACCTCCCCAACTTAAAATATTAAGAATTGCAAACACAACTACAAATATACTGCAGAACACTATTCTAAGGACGCTGCGATCGTGCTTGTTACAACAAAGTAGTACCAGTGTCAATATAGATACTCCTAATCCTATCGGTGCCACAATAGGCAAAGCTTTCGCAACAAACTCCAATAAATCAGACGACGAATCACTAATACTCATAATACCATCCCAATAACCCGGTACAACAAGTAGTATTATGCCCAGTGTTAACAAAATCAACATAAACCCAAAAACGACAGCTAAAATACCCAATATGCCAATCGCAAAGTTGCTAGATACAAATATTATCATAGCTATAGTCAAGTTGAACATAATTTTGGACAACCTACTAAGATACATAGTCGCCATTGAGCCATTGTCAACTTTCTGTTGTTGTATTTCGTTGGCATCTTCTTGTACTATCTTGTGCTGATTATTATCATCGCACACATCATTATCGCCTAAGTTAGATATACTAACTTCTTCAAGCGCCAAACCATTGTCAGAATGTTCTTCTGTACCAGACAACCTTTGATTATCTTCTTCCATCCAAAACCTCCATTGCGCCATATATGTTATGTATAATATAGTGTTTTAATAATTACAATTAATTACTATATAATATGACAAATTAATTGTAATAATGAAAATACAAACAATATCCTAATAATATTAAGAACACTTCCCCTAATATATATTTTTTTCCGTAACACTACAAAATTTGTTTTTTATTTCCGTATTTAATAAATATTGTATACACGAAAACAAGCGGGTCATTAGACTCGCTTATTTGTTGACAATTATTTTCTATTCTGCATTAATTTACGATAAATTGGCGGAATATCTGCATCATCTAACTCAATCCTAGAAGATTGAACTTCTTCCTCATTATGTTGCTCAGGTTGTGCCACTGGCTCTGGTGCTTCGGTGTGCATCACTTCTCTCTTAACTTCTTCTGCCATAGTTGTGCCATTAAAGCCTGTAGCAATAATAGTAATCTCTACTTCGTCATCCATATTATCGTCTATGCCACTACCAAAGATTATATTACAATCTGGATCTACAACTTCTCTAACCAACTCTGCAGCCTCATAAACCTCATCTAGTGTTAAGTCTAAGCCGCCCTTGATATTGATAATAATACCAGTCGCACCCTCAATGGTTGTCTCTAGTAGTGGGCTAGATACTGCTTGTCTCACAGCCTCAATTGTACGATTTTCGCCTTTGCCACGACCTAAGCCCATATGTGCTAGACCTTTATTCTTCATAATAGTCTTAACATCGGCAAAGTCTAAGTTGATTAGACTAGGAGTAACGATCAGGTCCGAAATACCTTGTATGCCTTGACGCAATACATCATCTGCAGTACGGAATGCTTCTACAATAGTAGTGCCCTTAGGGACTATCTTCAGCAATTTTTCGTTCTGAATAACAACCAGTGTATCAACATTGGCTTTTAATTCTTTTAATCCCCTATCTGCATTTGCCATACGATTACGTCCCTCAAAACCAAATGGCTTGGTAACAACTGCGATAGTTAATATACCCATTTCCTTAGCTATTTGTGCAATAACCGGAGCAGCGCCAGTACCCGTTCCACCACCCATGCCAGCTGTGATAAATACTAAGTCTGTACCTTCTAGTACTTGTTTTAACATATCCCTATTTTCTTCAGCTGCTTTTCTTCCAATCTCTGGGTCAGAGCCTGCGCCTTTGCCGCCAGTAAGAATCTCTCCTATCTGAATGCGATGTTGTGCCTTGCTCATCAATAACGCTTGCTTATCGGTATTAACAGCCACAAACTCAGCACTCTTAATGCCTGCCTTGACCATACGATTGACAGCATTGTTGCCGCCACCGCCTACACCTATTACCTTAATATTACAGATAGGTGTGTAATATTCGTCTTTGTCGTAATATTTCTCGTCTTCCATTCTCTTCTCCTTGTTTGATTAGACTATTTATTAGGTTTGACTAATTCACCCATAATAGTTTAACTCTTGGCAACGTCTTTTCATTTCTCGTCACCTGTCTTAATACAATTGTACACTATGCTATGTAATATACAAAATTAATTAGGCTTAGTTTAGACGAAAATTGCGGTTTTGAATAAACTAATTGGTCTGGAACTACTATTTCAACCCGCCTATTAAGTAATTTTGACATCACTACACCAAAACCTTTGATATCAACACAACCTTTACCTGTAATATAAATTGGCTGGTTAGGATCGGGCTTAAACTGAAATGAGACCAAAATTTTGTTAATCAATTCTGCCATAACTTCTAACCTAGCAATTACTACTTCGTTGGCAACATTGGCATTAATCTTGTCTACTCCAGTGCCACTAGCAACCTCGTATACATCCATTGGATTAGGCTGCAATGTCAAAATCAATTGAGATTTAAGAAAGTTAGCACTTGCATACTTAATCTTCAGTACTTCTGACAAATCTGCTAATATATGACCCTCGCCCATAGCAAATGTCTTAAGGTCAACCACGCCCTCTCCTACTATAGAACTGACTGTTGTAGAAACATAATCAAAGTCGACAACAATTGCTCCTTGCTGTCTTGCCGCTTCCGCTACAAGATAATTATCTTCTGCAAGGACTGTAGGCAAGAATATGTATTCTCTTATACCCAATTCGTCCAATATTGTGGATAATTGATTAATAAAATCATTCTTGACCAACATACAACTAGCCTTAACCGCCAATGATTTGGAGTACGCATATAGCGGAGAGTATGTCTGCACCCCATCATCTAGTACATAATAAATAGGATTCTTAGATATTATGGTGCTAGAACCATCTATATCATCATTAAGTGTAGCAAATAAATCATCTATATGCCTCTGCCTAATTGTTAATTTATTCTGATAATCCGCCTTAAGATTACGAAGAGCATAACTGCAAAACTCAGCCGGCACGCTAACAAATATCCTATCTAATCCTTTAGGATATTTTGTTTTAACTTCCGCCACTGCTTTAGCAAGTGCTACACGCAAATCATTGGGCTCCAAAAATTCGCCACCAATATATCCCGCATAGTCAGCGCAGCCACTAGCCAAAATCTTGATATTGTTATTAACAATCTTTTTGGCAACCGTCACTTCTATCTGCGTAGCCAAAAATTCCAATATCGTCACCGTCATTTTAGACATAGGTGCACCCCTTATATCCAAAGTATTCCTCTATCACATCAAAATTTTGTAATAAAAATGCAAAAAAGGTGTGCCAGTTTATCGCCACACCTACATAGTTTTATGACATAAACTAGCCATATACTAGTTTAAGTATAGCCAAAAATTACAAATTAGTCAAAGATTTTATGGGCTATAGAATTTTTTCTAATTATTCAAAATAATGTATATTTATTAATAAACACATTGCTATTGCCGATAACTAGCCACTATTTTTCCAGAATTCTCAAATACATAGATTTCGCCAGTTGTATTGTGCTTGTCGTGTTCGATATCATACACTTGCAACCCCAATGCAACTTTGGTATCTAGCAATGTAGTTGCATTAGATATAGTAATATTGATGCCATACTTAGTTGTTAATTCTACTGTTTTAACAAATTCTAATTCAGCACCTGACGAATTAACAACGAAATTGCCACTTTCTCTCAAATTAATCTCTGTAGCAAAACCTTTTAGTGATACCATATTGTACCCCGCCTTAGCAAATGCATTTGCAAGATTTTGCAGCACAGGAGTGATATATATATTATTGATAAAGTCAGCTGTATCATATCCATCGGCAGCTAGATCAACATCGGCGTAAGAGATATTAACCTTAATTGGTGCTATATAGCCCACTCTATGAAGATATGCATTGTTGCAGAATTTCAAAATTTTTAAGTTTTGGTCACAAATAGCAAATGTATCATCCGCTTCTGCACCAAATCTAATAGCGTACACTTCTTCCCTCTCAGCAGCATGAACAACTAAATTATTAGGGAAAGTGGTCTCTACAGATATAACATTAAGATAAGGATTGTTATGTTCTAAGCTACTAATCATCTTAGCCTTGTCTACAAGAAAGATACTATCCCCGTATGGAACAGTCACATCATTCAAGTAATCGTCTTGGGTGCAATCTTTTAGAACATAGCGTTGGTTAAGGAAGTTGAAACTAATTGTTCTAACTCGAAATATTGTACTAGCCAACACGACCACCAGAACTACAATCATTAAGATAGATATTAGCACTGCTAATTTCTTACTTTTCATAATTCCAAAAGCCTTTGCTCGCCAAATATTTTTGGCAAAGATTATTAATCAAAAATGACAATCATTGCATTTTATATAGTGTCAAATTTCACATTTGGTGCACCAAAATATGCCGCACGCTAGTCATTTGTTTTTCACATTATATCACAAGTTGTGTTGATTAAAAATCATTTTTGGTATTATTATAAAGTTTTTAGCAAAATACTTTTTACATTTTTATTTGTTTTCTGGTTATATCCGCATTTAATCGGCAAAGGTCGCACTCTATAGCCTTGTATCCCCTATCTATATGCTCTACACCCAGCACGGTAGTATATCCATCTGCTTTTAGCCCCGCAATCACCAAGCCTGCCCCACCTCTAAGATCTCCTGCCGTAACCTCGGCACCATATAGCCTAGGCACTCCCCGAACTATAGCCGATTTGTTATTTAATGTAATGTCAGCACCCATTTTATTAAGCTCACTAGCGACCTTAAATCTTGTCTCATACAAATTCTCTGTAACGACCGATGTGCCACGACTAATTGTTTGCAGCGTCAATATTTGACTTTGCAAATCGGTTGGAAACCCAGGATATACTTGAGTATCGATAGCAGCAATAGAATTAAGCCGTTTGTTACAAAGCATCTCTATACTAGTAGGCGAAATCTTAAATCTACATCCCGCTTGTCGCAATTTGTTAATCAGTGCCACATTATGCTCAGGAATAACATTATCTAGTTTGATTTTGCCCTGACTCATAGCACACGCTATTATATATGTGCCTGCTATTATTCTGTCCGACATCGGCGTGTATGTTGTACCATACAGCCTGTCAACGCCATCTATTGTTATAGTTTTGGTACCCGCACCACTGATTTTAGCCCCTGCTGCATTAAGGAAATTTTGCAAATCTTCTATCTCTGGTTCGCAAGCCACATTGTATATGGTAGTTGTGCCCTTTAGTAACACTGCTGCCATCATTATATTTTCGGTAGCACCCACCGACGGAAAATCTAAGTGAATACTATTGGCTCGCATATTACTACCATCACAAGTAATATAACCATGGCGTTCTTCTATTTTTACGTTAAGCGACCTTAATCCATCTAGATGTAAGTCTATGGGTCTAGCGCCTATGTTACATCCCCCAGGATATGCCACCTTTGCGTAGTGAAATCTACTAAGCAATGGCCCTAGCATAAAAATACTGGACCTAATTTTTTTGGAAAAATTATCTTTTATGTAAGAACTCTGAATAGTAGAGCAATCTATTGCAATAAAATCTTTTTCTCTATTTACTTTGCAACCAATATCTTCTAAAATATCTAACATTATATCCACGTCTACATATCTGGTACACTTTTCGATTACTGTTACACCATTGCACATTACCGTTCCTGCTAGTATAGGCAAAATAGCATTTTTGGCCGAAGTAATCTCCACACTTCCCTCTAAATACTTTCCACCCTTAACAACCAAACACTCCGTCATTGCCGACCTCCAAACAAAAAGTAGAGCACACACTTCTCTACTTTTATTGTATGGAATATTAATGTTTTGTGTTAAAATATTTTTTATTATATCAATTTATCTAACTAAAAACATATTAGTTATCATAAACCCCTCATAGTTAAAATAATATTAATTGAGGCATTAACTATTTAGCAATAAAACAATACCGACTTTCTATTTCGTCACAGAAATAATTTACAATTTAACATAATAACGCCTAGCTTGAATTTAGTATTATTTTATAATGGTTAAATACATTATTATTAGTAATTATAAGTTTAGTTATATTGTTTATTCATTTTTTATTCTATTTAATTTTCTCATATATTCAAAAAATATAATGAAAGTTAACATCATTAAAAACTTCTGCCTTGCCTGTTTTAATATGTGGACTTTGTTTGTGGCTTCGCCATGCCTCATAAAAATTATATTCATTTACCATTCTCCAACATTTCCATAAAACAACATTATTATTTTAATTAAATTGTAATATTAATATTATAAAATATCTATATATTCCAATAACGTATATTAAATTAAAAATTAACTTTCTTTTGGGCTAAATTTTATATATTAAAAATATCCAATTCTTAAAATGTTTTTATTATAAAAATTTTAATTCGTATTTCATACAACCTGCTTTTTCGCAACATTTTTATAATATACCTTTGCAAAAACATAGACTGCCATATTTGTTTATTCAGTCAAACCAATTTAAGTAACAGGTCGCTGCAAAATACTGCAAAACCAATATTATTACGCAAATAAAAACTTAATTTTTTGTTGAGATTTACTTTAATCTTCAAGTTTTTGACCACATTTTTTGCAGAACTTATCATCAACCCCATTAATTGATTTACATTTTGGACATTTTCTTATCAAATGTGCCCCACAATTACTGCAATATTCTTCATCAGCGTCAACCTTGTCTCCACATTTAGGACACTTTTCAACATTCACCCCCTCAACTACCGAGTGAATTTTCTTTTTTGTTGCTCTATGCTGAATATCAGCATCATTCGATGCAATTTCTTCTAATATTTGCTCTGTTTTCTTTTGTGTGTATAATTGTTTCTTTAACTTCATCTCTGCCAACTCAGGCTCAAATGCAACCATAAACAATGGTAATAAAACTACAAGGATTCCTCCACCAATAGGTATCAATATTGCACCTAGTACTTGGTTATCAAACATTACTGACCACCCTACTATTTCACATACTAGGAAAACCACAAGTAAAATTACCCATAACACCTTTGCCACTATTACATGCTTAGGTTGTTGCAATTTATCGCTATTCAATTTTTTATTTCCCATATTGTCTCCTTTTTACTTCGAAATAATTATACCAATAGAAAAAAATATGTCAAATAAAATAATATTTAAGCGAAATATTTAATGTTAAACACACTGCAAAGTCAATTAATATAAAACATTTCGTATCTTGCGATTTTATATTCTCTTAACTAATAGCTAATAGTTATCAACACACCAATTTCACTTATAAATACAAATAATCACTTCCGACACAGATAAAATAAAGCAATATCTATCATAAATATAAATTTGTTATCATCAGCATTATCTATTATGATATTTTACACCTTTTCTATTCAATTTTATTATCTACAAATTAACGAGTTCAACCTTTACCATCAATTATTTTTTCTAAAATAGAAATCAATTTCTTGTCTTTTTCTCTATTCAAAAGTTTTTTTACTTTTAATACATAGTTAAGATTTGCAAATTTATATCCATTTATTAACACAACCTCTTTGGGTTCGTATAAATTATTCGAAATTTCGATACAATCCATACATTTTATTTCTTTTCCCATCGCACCAATTTTAGTTTCCCATTTTAAGGAATGGTAATATGCACTTGTAGTTGCAATATCAATATCCGGAGTTGATTGTATAATTCCTTGAGCAACAAGTGAAGCCCCACTAATTATTATACACTCGTCTTTATCTATCTTGTACTTATCCAATGCTGCGAAAATATCATTTATATTCATAGAATAAACCTCTATATCAATATATCACACTACCAAAAAAAATGTATACATTTTTCGTATACATTCTTATATTTTTACTCATTTTGACACAGCAAAATTATTTTTTCTTGACCGCTTATCAATATTCATTAGCACGCCAATTGCACTCATAAACACAATTAGACTACTTCCTCCTGCTGAAATAAATGGAAGTGGGATACCTGTGGGTGGAATAGAGCCTGTCACAACTGCAACATTAATTAGGGTCTGGCAGGCTATTAGGCTGGTGATGCCTGCTGCAAGCAAAGTGCCTAGCCTGTCGGGTGCATTGATAGCAATCTTAATCCCTAGACTGATTAACAGAATATAAAGTCCAAATAACACAGCTATGCCAAAAAATCCTACTTCTTCGCCAATAATAGCAAGAATAAAATCGCTCTCTGCAAATGGCAAAAATAAATACTTTTGCATAGAATTGCCAATACCTACACCAAACATTCCACCCGCGCCTAATGAATAAAGAGACTGAATTAACTGAAATCCTTCGTCTTGAGGATTGGCCCAAGGATTAATAAACGCAAGCAATCTATATAATCGATAAGGTTCTATTATAATCAGTATTGGCACTAGCAAACCTGCAGCGATTAACATCAAAACAAAATATTTTTTATTAATTCCGCCTAGATATAACATAATCAGCATTACCATACCTACACATAGAGTAACGCTTAAGTTAGGTTCCAACAATATAAGTAGACATATCAGACCACCTACTGCAATAACTGGTAGCATTGTTTTGAATGTATGCATTGTCTTATAATTGCGAGACATATATGTTGCCGCAAATATTACAAAACCAAACTTAGCCACCTCGCTAGATTGTATAGATAGACTGCCATACCCTATCCAACGCCTAGAGCCATTAGCACTAATACTAACCCCAGGTATAAAAACTAACAACAATAAGACAATAGAGGCAACTGCTATCCAGATATAAAATTTAGATAATCGATGGTAGTTCAATCTAGCCACCAACACCATAGCAACTATACCTATGCCAAATCCAATAATTTGCTTTATAACAAAATGTTTGCTATTGCCATACAATACTTCTGCAGAATACTTGCTGGCAGAATATATAAACACAAAACCTATTATGCATAATAACAAAACAACCGTAAGTAGCAAAATATTAATAGTAATAGGATTAAATTTGTCAAATCTTTTCTTTGTCATATTTATCTCTTAGTTGAATGACAGAATTTTTGTAATAATCACCCCTTGCAGCGTAGGACATAAATTCATCAAAACTAGCACAAGCAGGAGATAACAAAACTGTATCCACACCATCCCATACGTTTGGCAATTTCTCCATTGCTTCGGCCAAAGTCTTATAATAATAGAATGTGATTTTGTTATTATATTTTTTGAGTTTGTATATTTGTTTGCCATATGCTCCAAAAGCAATTATTTTGTTAACTTTGTCAGGTATATTTGCTATAAACTCTTTGAAATTTAGTTCCTTATTCTTGCCACCAAGCAAAAGCAAAATATGTGAACTATTAATACTATCTATACATGCTTTACTTGCGTGAATATTTGTTGCCTTGCTGTCGTTATAAAATGTAATACTATTAATTTTTGTCACATACTCACATCTATGTGGCAAAAACTCAAATGTTGGTAACATTTCTATAATATCTGATGCCAAAATATCAAGTACATCACCCACAACGAACAGCAATGTAATATCTTGATACAAGACAGGTGGAATAGTATATGTACTAAGGTCACATAATTCCTTATTGTCTTTTAGTATAACCGAGCCATCTAACTTATATTTTGATTTAGGACAATTGCCATAATACACTTTAGTTGCATTAACTTTCTTTAAGTTACGCAATCTCTCATCTTCGCCATTAATAATTGCATAATTGCTCCGATTTTGATTGTTAAATATATTTAATTTTGCATTAAAATAATTCTCAAATGTCTTGTGCCTGTCTATATGATCGGCAGCTATATTAAGGAAAATAGAAATATCACTGCGAAACGTGCTTACACCTAGCAATTGAAACGAACTCAACTCTATTACTATATAATCATACTTAATACCATAAGCATCACTCAGAGGCTTGCCAATATTCCCCATTTCCGCCACTCTATATCCACTTCTTTCTAGCAGTTGATATATCAAATGCGTAGTGGTTGTTTTGCCATTAGTCCCAGTTACAGCAATTATTTGGGTTTGCGGTTCTAGAAACATATATCCAAACTCTATTTCGCTAATTACTTCTACGCCTTTGTCTCTAGCGTATACCAATTCTTTTCGATTATAATCTACTGCTGGAGATAGCACAACTAGGTCAAATTGCAAAATATCTTTCTTGGATATATGACTAATAAAATTGCCACCACTTATCTTAAGCGACTCGTCTAGTATCTTATATTCTGCATCAATATCTATTAATATTTTTTCTACTGCGTGCCCGCTAATTCCATAACCCCATATCAAAACATTCTTGTATGCAAAATCCATATCGACCTCACAAAAAAAAATAATACACTATATTTTATTAGTGCATTATTAATAATATCATTGATACATCATTATGATGTGTAATATTTTGTCGAGAATGCATCAATCACACCGGAACATAAAACGCTATAGACAGTAAGGCAACAATTATTGTAACAAATACATAAATACCTACTATTTTGGTCTCAAATAATCCACATCGTTCTAAATGATGATGAATCGGCGCCATCTTAAAAACTCTTTTGTGCGTTAATTTGTATACAGCAACTTGTATGATAACACTAGTGGCAGATATCACATATACTATCCCCAAAACTATTAAGAGAATATATTCTCCAGTAAATGCACACACGCTAGCGATAAATCCACCCAAAGCCAACGATCCTGTATCTCCCATAAAAATCGCCGCAGGATAACAATTAAATAGCAAAAAAGCCAAAACAGCCCCTCCAACACCAAAACATGCCACAGCGATATTGCGATACTCTAGATACACACTAGCAAGGGAGCCAATATCAACTAAGTGCAAATATCTAAGATAGGTAATCAATCCCAAAGATATTATTACTATAAAAGATGTATATCCCGCCAGACCATCTAATCCATCAGTTAAGTTAACTGAATTAGTAACCGCTATATAGAAAAAAATACATATCGGCACTATCCACCAACTAACATTAACCTCTATATCTGTGAAGGGAATGTGCATAGCACCGCCTGTTAAGCCAAAATTATATACAAATATTGAAATAATAACTGCTATACCTACTTGTCCAATTATCTTCTGATATGGTTTCAAGCCCTCATTGTGTTTATTCCTAATCTTAAGATAGTCATCTAAAAAGCCAACAAGACCGTATGCAAAACTAACAACCAAAGACAATATGGCTAATATTTTGTTTGTTTCAAAGAAAAAACACGAAGCCAACCCCCCAAACAAAAACAATATACCGCCCATACTAAGTGTGCCTTGCTTAAACCGATGATTGTCAACATATTCCAAAATATTCTGCCCAGTTTTCAATCGTCTTAGAACACGAAAAACTATCGGCGATATTATTAGTACCACTGCAGCACAGACTACAAAACTTAAAAATAGTGTGCTCAAAAGAACTCCTCCTCTTACAATATAGTAACTAAAAAATTAACATCTTGCACTACGAATGCATTTCTTAACTTCGTCAACATCCGAATAAGGTACAACCTCGTCCCCAATAACCTGCTTATTCTCTACCCCCTTACCCAACAAAACCAATGTGTCATTAGGTTGCATTCGTTCTATGGCAAATTGAATAGCACGAGCTCGGTCGGGTATCTCAGCAATAACCTTGTGTAATGTTGTGCCTGACTTGATATCACGTGCTACAACATCAAAATCCTCTGTACCTAGATTATCCGTACTAATGATTATTTCATCCGAATATTTACTTGCTACTTTACCCATTGCCGTTCGCTTATGAGTGTCAGAATAACCTACACATCCAAATAACGTTGTTATTTTGCCACGACGCAAATTTTTTATTAAGCTAAGCACCTTATCAAACCCATCAGGAGTGTGCGCAAAGTCTATTATAATCTTCCTATTGTTAGGCATTGTGTAGACCATAAATCTACCGTCAACACCCTTCATATTCTGCAAAGCAGTTATAATCGAATTATCATCAACCCCAAGCATTTTGCAAGCACCAATAGCAGCCATAATATTATATACATTATATTCGCCAGTTAATTTGGTTCGTATATCCAATATATCATCATCTACATTGACGACTAACTTAGCACCCCTTATTGACATCTTCATATTGACAGCAAAAATATTAGCGGGATTATGCAAACCGTATGTGATAGTAGGTATATTGCCACGCTTTGCTATTATTCTGCCATACTCATCATCAACATTCACAACCGCTTCTCGAATATTGGCAGATTTGAAATAATCTATCTTAGTGTTAACATAGTTATCCATTGTACCAAAAAAATCCAAGTGTTCTTCACTAATATTGGTAAATACAGCCACATCCCAATTAATGCCATATGTTTTGTTATAGTATATTGCGTGTGCCGATACTTCCGCTACCACCACCTCTACACCAAAACTTAACATCTGTTGCATTGCATAATATAGTTCAATTGGATCGGGCGTTGTCATATTGCTAGGCAGATAGTCTCCGTCAATATATATACCGTTTGTGCCAATAACACCAACTTTTTTGTCAGTTTTTGACATAATATTGGCAATTATATAGGATGTTGTTGTTTTACCGTTAGTACCAATGATCGCAACTTTCGTCAATTTTTCGTCCGCTCTTCCATAGAAGTTCTTGGCCATCAAAGCCATCGCTATGCGAACATTGTCAACTATTATTTGCGTAGCAGACACAGTAAGCCTAGACTCGGACACAATTACTTTTGCTCCATTATCTATCGCCATTTGAGTAAACTTAGATCCATCAAAAGTATTACCCTTGATACAGAAAAATATAGCTCCCTCAATAGTCTCATTAGAGTTATGAGTAAGGCAAGTTATATTGTAATCTTGCCAATTAATAATTTCTTTGCATTTCAATTTCTTAATAATATCGCTTAGTCTCATTATTACCTCACTGGGAAAATTCGTGCCACAACCGCAGTCATATCGTCATGTGCCACATTATTGCTATATAACTTAGCACGAGTAATTATTGACTCTGCTACTTCTTGCGGATTAATTGCGTTAAGATTGTTGATAAAAGTTTGCAAGTTCTCTTCACCAAAAGCATCAGCAACCCCGTCTGATACTAATATAATCATATCAAAGTTGTTAACTACACGTTTGGTAACATGTGGACGAATGTCCTCTAAGATCCCGATAGGCAGTCCCGAGGATTCAACTACATCTACGCCCGACTTGTGTTTAACAAAACTCTTAGGGGTACCTAATTTAATAAAATCCATATATCCCCTAAAAAAATCTAGAACACATAAATCAATAGCCGAAAAAGTTTCTTCGTTATTAAGTGACAATAATTTGTTAACCGAAGATAAAATTATATCATTATCAAATCCTGCTTTATAATAATTTTCTATTAAATTTATTGCTAGGTCACTAGTCTCTCTTGCTCTAGTTCCGCTACCCATTCCGTCACTAAGTGCAAGCATATATTTGCCATTATCTATCTTGATAAAACAATGGGTATCGCCGCTAACGATTGTTCCTGTTTTGTTGCAAGTAGCACTACCAAATGCCACATCATATGGTGGGCAAGACCTCATTGTAACAGTGCTCACACCGGGCAGTTCACTTGGTTCTACACTAACTATTTTGATACTATTATGACAGGCCTTGGATACTACCTTTTCTATGGCACGTTGATCTATTCTATCGTTTTTTACAAGTAATACAATGTTTTGTTCTAACAGACCTTGCTCGTATACAATAACTTCTTCTACAAACACATCTTGATATAGCAAATCCTCGGCAATGCGTGTCTCAAGATTGACATCATAGGATATGTCTTTGTCAACCTCTTCTGCTAATCTATCTATCACCTGGCTAACCCCATCAAATTGCTCAGCAACCAATATTTTGCTGCAATCCATATTGTTAACCAACATATTATATTCTCTGTAGTTAGATAATATTTCATTTGTTGCCATTATTAGATAAGGCAATTTGGAACATCTTGCCAAAAGATAATTATTGATATCCGCCTCACCTATTTTACCCCTTGCCACACCTACACTGATCATATCATCAAAAACTTTGGTGGTGTATTCGCCATTAATCCGCAAGCATTTCAACCTGTCCGGACAATCTCTACACACGCTATCCACTATATCTTGCTTCATCATATCTACTTTGTCGGATATAGGCAGAGTGTGTTGCAAGGTTCGACGAAATGTATACTGCATTTCTTGAAATACTTTGCTAATTTCTTTTAATTTCTTAATAATTTTGTTTTTGTTTGTTCTGACCAGATTGCGGATAGCCACTTTATCTTTAATTCCAGCAAAAACATCTTTGAAATTATTAAGAACTTTATTAGGCAAAAATATAAACAATAAAGAGATTGAACATACTGCAATTAGAGTATTAAATCGAAAAATAATATAATTTGTAAAATACAAACTAAAGAACAACTCTACAATTATCACACCCAGCGAACTGAACACTTTGAATTTGGTCTTGAACGCAAAACTGATAATCGCATAGCAAATATAGAATGATACGAAAATTGGATTAATCTGATGAAGTGCTACGCCCAATCCAAAGATAAATGATATAAGCATAGTCTCTAACATTCCCATAGTGTAAGTGCTTATAAGGATGATTGCCACAGCAACCGCTCTAACCACCTCTATGTCTAATATCATTACATTATCTAATCCGTATGCGATTAATGTCAGAATGATCCCGCCGCAAACTTTTTCGTCAATATTAAGCCTACTACTAAATCCTCGCTTAATAGTCCCCTTAAAAAAATATTTGCAGACATAATAGGTTAGATAAGCAAATATCACTGCCAAAGCAAGCGTTGCATTTTGTTTGATATCTCCCAACCCATATATCACCACTGGTACTAACATAAAAGTTAGTAAAATATACGGAATGACTACTCTGTACTCAAAGTGTCGGAATCGACTAATTATGAACAAAACAATACATATCCCTACCACAACAGAGGTGATAATTGCACCTTTCTCACTTAAATTGCTAAGCAGATATCCGCAGCCGCCAAATATCCCTACAATAAGTGGGTTTTTCCCACTCCATAGTAGTGCCACCAAATATGAAAACGCCAAAGTACTGTGCAATCCGAAAATCTTAACATTGCTTAACGCAAAACTAACCACAAAACACGCCAAACACGCCAAAATTCGACACGCAATACTAAGTTTATTTGCTTTTAGATAATCTATTTTTTTCTTTATTTCCATTTTATTCTTCCCTTATATTCCCGAATAATTTTCTTAAAAATAATTCGAGCATGGTATTCTAGAACAGCACTTTTGCCAATTAGAACAAATAATAATAAGTGTTGCAATCATAATTTATAACTGTTGGACACAAATATCTGAATTAATCTCTAAATTTGTTCACATTTATGTAAATTATTGAATGAAATTATGCAAATCCTAGACACAACCCTCCAGATGTCTTATATGGACAATACTTATCGCCGTTATTACTCTATGCTAACACATAAAATTTGCACACACAAAAAAGAGGAAATTTACTTTTTGTAAATTCCCCACTTGTTTTGTCGAAATGGATTATTTGTCAATTATTTTAATTTTGCCATCTATCCAACTATTGAAAAATTCTGTCAAATCCATACCCGATGTACTTTCCATAGCCGATATTAGATCTTCCGGAGTCGCAATGTCAAATGCATTGTCGCTATAATATTTTTTTAACCCTTTAATAAATTTGTCTTGACCTATGTAGTCACGCAAAGTATTGAAAAGCAAGTTGCCCTTGACATATGTGATGTATACATACTCTGGCTCGGTATCAAAGTCGGCGATATTCCTATTCATAGTAGTATCTACCTCGCCCAATATGCTTGTATATAAATCTACAAATGTAGCATAACTTTTGGTTATATTAGATATAATTTCGGCAGGATCCACATTATAACTAGAATTTTTCTCGTAAAATAGCAGTGTTGAAAACTCGGTCAATCCCTCATCTAGCCACGAATTGACGCATTCGTTATTACCCACAACGCCATACCACCATTGATGCGCTATTTCGTGAATTATTACATTGGTATAATCTGCCCCATCTACATCATCGGATATAAGTACCATATTAGGATATTCCATCCCACCATGAACAAAGTTGGCTTTGACAACAGATAATGTAGAATATGGATAATCGCCAAACAGTTCTTCAAAAGTAATTAGCGAATCTATAGATGTCTGCAAACTTGCCTCGGCATTAAGGTCATCATAGTAGTAATACATAACCTCTACGCCATCTATGTTAGATGATATCATCTCAAATTTGTCACTAAGCACAAATGCAAAATCTCTAACAGCTTTGGCATTATAATTAACTGTCTTACTCCCATTGTCTATAGTGTGTTTTTTCTCAACGCCAGTAGACGCAATAGTATAAGCCTCTGGCACTGTAATTGTGATGTCATAATTGGCGACATCGCTATAGAAAGGATCACCATTAGAGTGATAAGAATCTAGTGCATATTCTCCATTATCATACACTGCCATAATAGGATAAAAATTAGCAACATTTATTGTATTTTCGCCATAACCAAACCTGTGATTACAATTAGGAATTACAACCGAGTACTCGAAGTTGAGTTCTATATTATCTCTAGTCGCCAAAGGGCTAGCCAACTCTATTCGCAAAATGTCTTCGTCTTTGTTAAGATATGTCATTTGTTTTACATCTTGGCTGGCAGTAACCGAATCAATATTAATATCTCCCTCGCTGTCGCCATTATAATAGGCCTTGTTCTTATTAAGCACACCCACCACACTGCTCTCAGCACCTATATTAAAAGACTTTGGATACAAGTGCAGATATAACTCTGTCAACGCTTCATCTTCGTTATTAATATAATTAATTTTTTGCTTAGCGTTAAAAGAATGACAGTCTTCATTCATTGTTATGCTAATAGTATATGTACTAAGTTTTTTACTAATATTGTCTATTGTGTTGCCACCACAGCCAACAAATACAAATGTACAAAAAACGCCAAGTATTGTTAATAAAACTTTTTTCACTTATCCTTCTCCTTAAACTAATTTATTACAATCTTATTAATCTGCTTATCAAAATAGAACATCTAAGTAGCATTATCCACTCCGCAATGGTCTCTTTTCTAGCTTTTTCTAGTTTTTTTCTAGTTAAATTGAAAAATATTTTTGACGAATTTAATATCATTTGTCATTACTCTGACATTAAATATTTGGCGCATATAATTGCAATTAGATCTATCTATATGTCAAAATGAAAAATTGTATATAAGTGATATCAGAAGATATATAAAATAAAAACAAAAAGTATATTTTCATCTATGAAAATTATAAACACTATGGGTTATACAACTACTTATACAATTACATTTTTAACACCTATAGACATTGCATCACTCCCTACCACATAACTGTTCCATAATATATTGCAAATAACAAAAGTAGAATCATACCTTGCAGTCTATACATTTGCTTGCCCAATCTTATAGGCAAAAAGATTACAATCGAACTAATAAGAATAACCGGCAATGCAAAATATGTAATATTAGGGTGGAAAGTAAGTGTGCCACCTTGAAGTACCGCACTGATACCTATTAATAATGTTGACGCTAACACATTAGCGCCGATTGTGTTGCCAATTGCAATACTGGTGCTATTTTGTCTAATACTAGATACGGCAGTAACCACTTCTGGCAGACTGGTGCCTATGGCGATAATTGTAACCCCAATAATATGTTCGCTAATTCCTAACAACCTTGCAATGTTTGCGCCATTTTGTACCAATATTTTGGCTCCAAAAGCAACAAAAAATGAACTAAAAACAAAAGAAGCTATCACCCAAAAGAGTTTTCTCTTATTTGTTTTTTCTTTTTTTTGAATTACTACGCCATCTATTCTAATTTTCCGATTAGCATCGATAATATTAGAGACAAAAAAACATACAAATATCCCTAGTAGCAACAATCCAGACCATCGATTAATGCAATTGAATATGCTAAGAATAAATATAATTAGTGACGTGCCAAACATCATATAGAAATTTTTACCCATTGTAGAGCGGTCGATGGGGCTACGAGTAAATAGGAGTACAATGCCAATAATAAAAGATAAGTTAAATATTACACTGCCAACAGCGTTGCCTATGGCCAAATTGTCTAATTTGCCAATAGATGAAAATATGGTGACAGATAGTTCGGGCAAAGTAGTTGCTAGTGACACTATGGTTGCCCCTATCAACACTTGAGGAATGTGTGTAATTTTGCTAATAGATACGGCATTGCTGACCATATAATTGCCCGCCAGAACTATTATAATAAGCCCTAGAACTAGCAGCATAATACTAGCAAATAGTTCCATTTTTCCCCTCCATATATTGGCATCTCTTATTGCACATACGCAAAAAGGTCTAACCCTCTTATATATCAATATTAATAATAAGGCAGTTATAGAATATAAATTTTAGGAAAATAGAATATTATTTTGGCAAATCTAATTATTTATGTTACTATATAGATATTAATGCTAAAGATACATTGTGCTTATAAATAGCGATAATATCTATCTATAATATCCATATTAATTACAATATACTTAACAAATATTCGTATTATATAGTTGAGTTTGCTAGACATTAGAAAGCTTAATCTTAGGTTAAAGAATAAATATTTATAATTTAAGTTAGAAGTAAATGAGAGTATGAATATAATGATAGGTATATTGAATTTATAACAACATTATATATAACTTAATAAGCACAAAAGTGCTAAGTTAACTAAAGGCACTATATCAATGTAATATTTTCTAAATTAGTAGCGGAGAATGCAATGAAAGAATATTATTATAAAACAATAGAAGAGACTCTGAAAGATTGTGGAAGCAGCAAAGATGGTTTAAGTTCTAAGGTCGCTGAGAAAAGATTAGAAAAGTATGGCAAGAATGAATTAAAAGAAGCCAAACGCAAAAGTCTAATTCGCAGATTTTTTGAACAAATGAAAGATGTAATGATTATAGTTCTGCTTATTGCAGCGGCTGTGTCTTCTATACTAGCGATAATAGAACAAAATTACACCGATTTAATAGATGCTGGGATAATTTTGCTAATTGTTATCATCAATGCAATCATAGGTTTAGTTCAGGAAGACAAGGCTAATCAGGCTATGGAAGCCCTGAAAAATATGAATAAGCCTTTTGCCAAAGTAATACGTGATGGACAGATTATCAAATTAAAAGCCGAAAACCTAGTAATAGGAGATATAGTTATACTAGAAGCAGGCGATTTCGTCCCAGCAGATATCAGGCTTATTGATTCCGCATCCTTAAAAATAGAAGAATCGGCACTGACAGGCGAAAGTGTCCCTACGGAAAAAGATCATAAATGCAAACTGAAGCCAGATACTCCCCTTGCTGACCGTAAAAATATGGTATTTAGTTCGGGAGTTGTATCTTATGGTAGAGGTATAGGTGTGGTTGTAGCTACAGGTATGAACACCGAAGTAGGCAAAATTGCAAAACTGCTAAGTGATAGCAAAGAAGTGCAGACACCATTGCAAGGCCAATTGGCAAAGACCGCAAAGTTGCTATCTATATTAGTTCTTGGCATTGCTGCAGTAATATTTGTAGCATCTATTATCAAAAATGGAGTAAATGCAGATAGTATATCGCATAGTTTTATGACAGCAGTAGCTATAGCAGTTGCCGCAATTCCAGAAGGTTTACCTGCAGTTGTTACTATAGTATTGGCAATTGGCGTAAAACGAATGAGTGAGCGAAATGCCATTGTTAAAAATTTACCTGCTGTAGAGACATTGGGCTGCTGCCAAGTAATATGTTCGGATAAGACAGGTACTCTTACAATCAACAAAATGACAGTAAAACAATTATACACCACTTCCCAAGGTCTATTCTATCGCAACGATAGTTCGCACAACGATGAAAGTGAACGTATGCTGATAGAAGGATTGGTTCTATGCAATGATACATATGAGAATGGCGATGATCAATTGGTGGGCGATCCTACTGAGACGGCATTGGTCGCTTATGCCAAGTATATTGGTATCAATGTACGCAACCTGAAAGAAGAGGCACCAAGAATCAACGAAATACCTTTTGATAGTAAGCGTAAACTAATGACCACAGTCAATAATGTTAGACAAAAAGTAATATCTTACACCAAAGGTGCGATGGATATTATCCTTAATAGATGTACTAAGATTTTAGATGGAGACGAAATACGTCCAATTACCGAAAATGATAGGTTAATCATTAAGCAAGCTAACAAAAATATGGCGGATGATGCTCTACGTGTGTTGGGGTTGGCATTTAAGACTGATAATCTAGATGATGTAGCAAACTTAGAGCAAGACCTAACATTTGTCGGTATCGTGGGCATGATAGACCCTCCTAGAAAAGAAGTCAAGAATGCAGTTGCGGTATGCAACAAGGCTGGTATGCGAGCCATTATGATAACTGGCGACCACCTAGATACAGCCGTTGCAATTGCTAAAGAAATTGGTATATTTAAGTCTGATAGTTTGGCAATAACAGGCGCCGAACTTGATAAATTAAGTGACAAAGAATTTAAGAAGAATTTACATAGATATGCTGTGTTTGCTAGGGTTAGCCCAGAAAACAAGGTAAGGATAGTAGAAGCATTTAAGTCATTTAATATGATTGTAGCAATGACTGGTGATGGTATCAATGATGCACCATCTATCAAGATAGCGGATGTAGGCATAGGTATGGGAATAACAGGTACCGATGTTAGCAAAGGCGCAGCTGATATGGTACTGGCAGATGATAATTTTGCTACAATTATAGCTGCAGTAGAAGAAGGCAGAAAAGTATATTCTAACATCCAGAAAGCAGTAAAATATTTACTATCTGCCAATATTGCCGAAGTGCTATGCTTATTTATAGCAACAATATTCTTACTAAAGCCTGGCCAAGAATTCCTATCTGCGGTAATGATATTGTGGATTAATTTAGTTACCGACTCACTACCAGCACTTGCCTTAGGATGCGAGAAAGCAGAAAAGGATATAATGGATTATCCTCCACGGAAATCAGGAACTAGTTTATTTGCTGGAAAAACTGGAAAAGACATATTAATTCAAGGTTTAATTCAGACAGTTCTAACAATGGCATCTTATTGCATTGGCAATTATGTACTTGGAGTTCACGAAATTGGTATGACTATGGCATTTATCACTCTTAGTCTAATACAACTATTCCATAGTTATAACACCAAATCTGATCATTCATTATTCAGCAGCAATCCATTAGACAACAAATTGCTTAATTTATCATTTGGCGTTGGTTTAATACTGGTTATTATCCCGACTGCAATTCCTGTACTTGCCTCATTCTTTGGCGGAGTGGCTATTAACTTCTGGCAATGGATGATTGCCTTAGGTTGCAGCATTTTGGTAATACCATTTGTTGAAGTGCAGAAATTGATAGAAAAAGCAATTGCAAAGAAACGCAATAATTCTGATAAAAATTAAATCTGTTACTTAAAAAAACATATTAGATTGTAATAAAGTAGCCACAAATGACTCCACTTTTTACATATTCTAATATGTTTTTTTAATATTTGTTATACATATTTAACAGCACAACAATTAGCAGTAACGCTAAATTTATTTAAGCATTTTTTAGTTCTACGTGCAAGTTTTACTTAATTTTAATTTTTTATTTAATACTTGCCTACACATCCAACATACTAATCTTAATATTGAACTTATTTAAGAAGTTGTTGCCAATAATCTTGAGGCACATCTTCTATTTTGCGATTGGTAAAATATTTTACAACGGAAGTTTTAGAATATATGCTGGCAAGGTATGTATTAGCACCCTTAACAACATATATTTTGCCGTCACGCTCCCTCACCTCTATTGGCCTAACTTTGCCACCAGATTTTAGTCGATGAACAATTTTATTAACTTTATCCAAATTAATGTGACTTTCGTTCTCTCCTAGTACAAGCAGTTGCCTCGATTTGGCTGTGTTGATTATCGCTTTTATTATGATTAATGTAGCGTCTAAGTCGTCATTGTATATACAATAATCGTAATTAGGGATACTCTTCTGCTCTGCTCTATAATGCTTCATTCTCTTGGCAATATCTTTGGTTTGCCTAATTTTTAAGCGTTTCTTTAATTTGTTTTTCTCTAGAGTTAGAAAAATCGTGACAATATTAGTCTTGGTAAGTTTTGTTTTGCAATTAATAGCACCTTTGACAGTAATATCTTTAATAACAATACTGCTGTCATTAAGCGCTTGTTCTATACTACCAGAACTAATGCCATAATAGTTGTCGCTAAATACATCATATTCTAGCATTTCGTCCTTATCAATTTTCTCTTCAAATTCTTTTTTGGTCAGAAATTCATATGCATATTTACCATCTTTTTGCAATTTGTCGTCTACCCTAATTTGTCTAGATGTGCAAGATCTAAGCACGCAAGAGTCTTCTATATCTTGTATCAGCCTTGCCATAACTGTGTTTTTGCCAACTCCACTGCTGCCAGATATTAGAGTTAATATTTTATTATCCATATCCTCTCCATTTGTATACAAAAACACCTAGACAAAACTATATTATTTGCCTAAGTAGTTTATTTTGTTCTTTTATAACAAATTCAACGATTTAGTATTAGATGTCTTATCATAACGACTTTACAACTCTCATTCAATTTATAATTTAACTTATTGTACAATAACTTAAGCGTATCACACAAATAATTACGCCACATATAGTTATATTATCGGAAGTTTTGTCTGAATGCACACGAGCAAAGCGAGTGTATATTCA
>CAMEKS010000012.1 GCA_945921465.1 uncultured Clostridia bacterium
TTGAGATAATATGACGAAGGAAACAATCTATGTGTCAGACGACGCTAGTCGGCTGGGATGCACGATAGTGCATATTGGGCGATAGCCCAATTACACATAGATTATAATCTCTGTCTGTTCCTAAAACTATTTATCTGTATTATTATTACTTACTACGCCATCTGAATTAGGCTGAAATTCTTCTATAGGGTGAAAATCTTTGTATCTAGATTTCATCACTATGGCAACTGTTTGCTCGACAACCGCCATACCTATAAATATCAGCCACAGCGGATGCCACAAGCCAGTGAATGCTGCAGATATCACGTATGCTACAATACTAAACATAAATAGATAACCAGACACCCTAACTGACCTAGAATATACGAATGAATTTTCAAATTGTTTATCAAAAGATAATGCATCGTTGCCTTTTATTTTTCTATTATATATCCAGTAACCTATTAGATCACTGACAATACCTACACACAATGCTATTACAAATAATATCCAAGTTGGATGCCAAATACCTGCGAACAAACCTATCAGCAGATATGTCAATAGTGCACATGTAATAGCCAATCCAAAAACATCTTGCGATACGGAATGGTATTTGGTTTTAGAATAACCACCTTTACTCATATTGTCCCCTATAATTTATTTAATATACAAATATTCAATTTGTAGCACTCGTTGTTGCACTTGAATAAATCGCTACATATATTCAATCACATAGATAATTTACTATTGACTAATTAATTATAACTTATAACTTCAACAAAATCTTTGTATCAATTCCCTTTGTTATTCCTTATTAGTAGCACTTTCTACAGTCACTGTGCCATCTTTGGCAATAGATATAATATCACCAGTCTCAACATAATCCAAGAATTCTTGACCCAATCGATCAATAGCTATTATATTACTATTTTCCCAATTCCTAGCCAAAATTATTCCAGATGCAGCAAGGCTATCTATGCTTTCGCTGAATAGCATTGCACTAGGATTGATACCCATAGAACAAATCGTCTGAATAACTAATCCGCCTGTAGTAGAACCAATAGTCTTAGGCAAACATAATATTTTGCCAGTAATTAATTTCTTGTATAGATCTGGATTATTCTGATCCGAGCTTATTACTTCCTTAGCACCTTTTAGGGCACTTTTCTGAAAAGTCGCCAATGTATTGACACCTTGCTTAGATACCAATGCCTCGCCTCTCAATTCGCCATCAGCAATTACTCTGCCTGCAAATTTTTTCATTATCTTTGCCCTCCTGTAATTATATCTAATATTTCTGCGTCTTTGTAATACCTTGACGAAGAATATGTTCGCAATTTGTTGCTAGAAGTAATTATTGGCTTTTTGCCAGCAATAGGATTGTTGGTATACATTAGTGGACAAATCGAACTAATCCTAACACCTGCTTTTGTAACTTGCCTACATAGATCAGTCTTGGCAAACGCTTGTGCTATTTGAGGACTGGTTGTCAAAATCGTTCGCACAGCCACTCGTTTTCTATTTTTCTTTGCCAATTCCGACAGAATGTTCTCAGACCAAGTCTTAAGTTGCTGGGTAGATAAATGCGGACAACCTATAAAACAAAGTTTTGGCTTTGCATTAAGATTCTTCCATAGTACAGGATAGTTATGATAAACCTTATCTAGAACCTCATCAGTTATCTCGTACACCTTAGCATCTTTCTTAAGCAATTTTTTCCCAAATTTTTTTGCCTCAGGCGTAAGTCCGTCTATATGATATAGTCCAACCGAACCATTAGAAGCAGTCGCCGCACCAAAATCTTTTAGATAAGACTTAACGTCATCTGTTAATTCACTGCCAAGATACTTGTCTAGTCCTATCACATATGGCACATCTTCCATCACTTTTAGGCCAATAGCACTGCCCAATATTTGTGCTTCTGGCAATTTGGATGTCTTGATCTCAATCACCCAATCAGCCTTTCTGCCATCGTCGGTCAACAATCCAAATTCTGGCACTTTGCCAATAATTGCAGCAAAGAGGTCCAATACTCCACTATTACGGTTACACCTAGCACCAAGTACCGAGTTGGCATATACTACTGCCGAACTTTCTGCCCAACCAAGTATATCTCCATACTTAGGTGTATTACCGACCTCTTCAAAATAAGATGTACAAGTAAAACTGTTATCATCTTTTAGCCCAATCTGTCTTAATTGTTCCTCATAGGCTTTTTGCTGAGAATACATTATTTTGCTAAATATCAATTTGTTTAACAAACTGCATTTTACATTCTTATAATCTATTGGTCTTGGGTCTATAGTGAATGGTTCTTTGGTCTTGATTCCTGCTTTGATAATCTCATCATTAATCCGATATAGAGGTTTCAATAACCCTAATCCAAACGACGTTACAAAATGGCTAGCATGGGTTATTGGCACCAATCTCTTTGCTCCAAATACATCACCAAATTCTACAACAGTCTTCATAATTTTTGCCATAGTGTTTCCCTGAGAGCCCGACAATATCGCTTGTTCTTCTTTGGTTAATTCCATATTTTATCCATCCTCATATTTATTTTAGCATCAAATTATTTTACTTTATCACTTTGTAAAAATTATTACCAATTTGCTATTATCACGCTTTTCTTTAACAAACGAGTTGCTTGGTATAAATAACTTATCAATATAATTATATTTATAATTTTTTTGTTTCTAATAATTTGAAAATTACAATTGAGCTTTGTTACTATTAATAATATATTAACACAAATTTATATTTTAAGTAAAACTATATAGACATAAAAAAATTTTTGTGAAACTATCCACAAAAATTTTTCAAATGTTGATAATTTTGCATTATCTTAATTATGATTATATATTTTTATTGATAATGTACATCAATATAGTCAATGTACAAATACTTTTTTTATTAATTTTTTCCAACTAATTGAAAAGCAATAAATTATACATATAGCAGACTTATTTTTCAGTAAGTAAAACTTATATAGCACTAACCAATATAATAAATCAGCTCGCTTGTAATAAGATTTTGACTTCAAATAAAATGTTTTTTCAGTTTATAATAAGATTTTAACAAAAAACAAAGGCAAGTCGACTAAACTTGCCTTTGTTCACCTAAATATAAATATAGGTAGAATGAAAAATGGAAAAACATTTTAAATCAATTAAAATGCAACTTAATTATATCGTCAAAAATACCAGTTGTCAATACCCATTTTGAAAATTTTTTGCAAAACTTTCAAAAAGATTTGCTGTATTGACACAACAATATCGGTTTTAATTACCTAAAAGTATCAAAGCACAATATTTATTATACATTAAAACAAAATTATAGTATTCGAAAATATCTTATTATACATAACCATTAAGTTAAATAAAGCATTGTATAACATAACAATATTTGTGTCAGACGACGCTAGTCGGCTGCTATGCACGGTAGTGCATATTGGGCGAATGCCCAATTACACATAAATTACCATTTTATAATTCTTGTAATTTTCTAGTATCTAAAAGTATTAGATCACATTCTTATATATCTTATAACTTTCTATCATCTCAGTTTTCTTAGGGGCGTATACATTGTTATTATCTACATAATACCTCAGACCAGTAGAAGAATAGAATGCCACCATATCAAATACCGCTATTAATAAGAAAGCCGCAGGAGCTGTTATTATCAATGAAACACCAAAGGTAAATATACCCAATACTGTAATAATAATTATGGTCAATACCACACCTATACTATTGGCAAAAATTTGAGGTAGTCTTTTGCCAATGCTTTTGGTTCCGATAATTAGTCCAGAGAATACATTAGTATTCTTGACAACCATACAAGGCACCCAACCGCTGAATAATGCTACACGAATAGCCGTCAAAACCACATATACAACTATTGTAATAAATGGCGCAAAATACGACACCCACGAATCTAAAGTAAGTAGCCAGAATGACTTAATAGTACAATAATATGTAATTAATTTCATAGGCAGCAAAGTAACCAAGCATACCAATTGATACCTTACATTTTTCCAAAAATTGCAAAAAATACTAGCGGTAAATCCAAAATTTACCGAACTGCCCATATAATAATGCAAAACATTACAACTAGCCATTAAATAAAAATTGTTAATCATAGAAGGCAAAATAATCGCAAGCAGCACAAATGCCAAAATAAGATACCATTGAGTAGCAAATTGCGAAGTTAATACCCCAAGAATTTCATTCATTATTGCTTCAATGCTAATCAAAAATGATTTGATATCAAATGACTTAATAAAATCTCTACATACTTCTGGGAATTGCTGAAAAATATCACTTAAGCCAAGATTATTATATATGGCACTTGTTACAAAATAACCAATAGTACCACATATAGAAGCTGTAAGTATAAAAAATATTAGCAATTTCCAAACCAACTTAAAATTAGAAAAAACCAATTTGACTGAATTCTTGTACATCATAATATTGTCTACAGCCTCCTATAATTAATTCTACATATATAATGCACAAAAGTCAATTTATTAGCTACATTGACCAAAAAAACACTTTGTTTTTGTACCAACATACAACAAAATATATTATTCGGCAATGGATAATATACTTTGTTAACATTATATACGCTATGTACGGCTGCTGCCAAATATGTACTATCGTCCATACCAACCGGTTAGCGTCGTCTGACACATATATTATTTACTTCGTCATATTGTCTGACTGGCGACTACTTTGAATAATATTCTTCGGACACAATCTTTGGTCGCATTAATCTATTGTTTTTTTGCAAAGCCATCACAACATAGACTATTTATCCATCCATATATTACTAACAACATAAATTTTTTGACTTTCCTCAAACACCTATAACTAATTTTAGATATATAACAAAAAAATGCCTGCCAACACCGTCCACTTTATAGCGGCATATAATAGCAGGCATACGTATTTAATCTTACTCACTAATTATCAAAAGCCATTATTAAGGCTAGTAATAATCGTTTTGCAACATTTTATTTCTTATCTTTGTCATCTGAGTTATTAGACTGGCTATTTGCTTTGTTTTCGTCATACTGTTCAGATTCTTCTATAGATACAATACTATTGTCTATAGAATCCGCTTCGTCAACAACATCACCATTATCTGGCAAGTTAATAGTTTGTGTATCTTCATCAGATTTGGTCACTATTCCCAAAACCACCAAAATTCCACAAAATGATAGTATCAAACTCTCTATCAATGCTTCATCAATATCTACACATAGCATAGATTCTAAATTTTCTAGAAACACAACAATAGCCCCAGCCAAAACAACCCAAAACGCATAATTCTTAAATTTTTTCATCTATTTTCTCCTTAATAGAAGATTTTTTAGCCTTAGGATGCTCTATTTTGTCTTTTATTTCACGCACATCACTTTTAATTTCTTCTACAGCAGCCACAGATTTGCCTAATTTATCTATAGTATCTTGATACTTTTTCTCTCTTGCACGGCTGTCTTTAAGCACATAAAATAACAAAATCAGAAATAGAACCGCCCATAGACCATTGTTAATGGCAAGATTAAATATATCTTTCCACATTATTTACTCAATTCTTTTAGCAGTTTGGTTATATTAGATTCACCTAATAGGGTATGCAATTCGGAATTAGAATTTAACATTGCCATTGCCGACTCTTTGTCCAAAGTCTTAAGATATTCGTTAGCAATATTGTATATCTGGGTTTGTCTGTATTTTGTCAAAGCAGGCTCTCCGTATTGGGTTACATAATCTAGCACATCTTGCTCCTTTGACCAATTTTTATTCTTCATATCTTCGACCAATTTGGCATAAGACTGCTCATACTCTGCCTCTTTTTCTGCTATCTCATTATTGTATTTTATTACTTTCTCTTGCTTGGCTTGTAGATCACTAGTTAACTTAGATATTTTGTCTTGCAATTTCACTGCATACTCTATGTCCAAGTCACTTAATGCTTTGTCTTGTTGCTGAGTCAAATTATCAATGTTCGAATTAATCTTGGTAATATTGTCACTCAGTTCTTTGCTTAAAGCATTGTAATTAGCGATTTCGTCTTTGTTAAATGCATCTAGTACATTAATTACTATACTACTTCTACTAAGCCCACGCTTGTTGGCATCGTTGCTAGCATTAGTTCTAATTTTGTCATAATACTCACCCATAGACTTAGTCTGCTCGTCAAATGTTTCTTTTAGTGAGTCTTTAGATTGTTGCAATTGTTCTCTTTTAAGATTAGTATCGTTAATTATCTTATCATTAGACGTTTTCTTATATTCGTACAATTCACCTTCTGCCTGCTTCTTAATAGCATCTTCGTCAATAACCACATCATCCATTCGCTTATATTCGGGTGCATTATACTCAATAGTATTAGTTCTCTCGTATAGCGAATTATATTTTTTTATCTTGTCTATCAATTGTTCAGCAGATTCTTTTTGCAAATTGTCGGAATTGGTTGAAGCCAACGCTTTCACTTTCTTTGTTGTGCTGTCGTCAACCCTGTATTTGTACATTCTATCACGCCTCCTTTCTTCGAATAATAGTTTTTTAGATAGTATTTTCTTATCACTCTGCATATCTGCAAATGCTTAAGTATCATAGTTTAGATACCCACTTATTCCAAAATAATAGTTCTTCCTCACCGAGTCTTTCTATCCAATCACAAGGCTCTATCTTCATCTTGGAGTTAGGAATTAACCAATTGTCAGCAGCCAAATCAACCTTCATAGATGATATAGAATTATCAATCAACACATACACCGCTATATCGGTTCCGTTATAGTTAATATTAATATCATCTCCTTTGCCTATCTTAATATTCTTGTGACAGGAATATTGGTTGTTATAGTAAGTTGCCACATATACACAATTATTATCATCTACTAATCCCAATACAATTTGCGAATTATAAGCACTGTCAATAGACCTCACTTGTTTAATTCTCTTAACTGTATTATTAGTAATTTGTTTAGTAGTTGCAACCATATTGTCTGCTATAGACACTTCGTATAGAGTCCCTCCAACCACATAAACCACGGCGATGCTAGAGCCATTTGGATGAACTATACAAGCCGTTTTTGGAGCGCTATCTTTTACAACGATATCGTCACCAACAGCGGATAATTTTTTTAGTATTAATTTATCTTCACTATTAATGCCCAATACATATATTTCATTGCCAACCGAAATATCAGAATTATTTGTTTTTGAAGCATCAAGCATAGTAATAGGAAGAATTGTGATTTCATCATATCCTCCACTAAGCAAGTTTTCTTGTGATGAATATTTTGTCACAATGGTCTCGCTTAGCCCATTCTCTATTTTGTAATAATTATTGTCTAATTCAATTATCCTGGTAGGTTGAGGTTTGGTTATATTAACTCCATACATCTCAATACTAGCATCTATGGTAGTACTAATAGATGTATCGAACTGAATACATAATTTATTACTATATCCCAGTACCCCTCTCAGTTCTATAATACGACACGCACCTCCACTATAACATACAATATTGTTATTGGTTACTTTAATATTTATACCTTGTATATTGTCATTATGTATCAATATTTTGACAATAGACTGATAATTACCGCCATTAAATAATAAATTTTTGACAATATTTGTGCCAGTATCTAATATTCTGTAGCACACCTTAGGATACTTAATTGTGTTGGCGCTAGCCTCTAATTCGTCTTTTTTGATTTCTTCTAGACCAATATATGCTCGTTTCCCCAAATTTTCTCGTAGATCGTATTTTCTCATAGATACCCCACAACTACTTGAGGATTAGATATATTACAACCTACTTCATTTGTCTCAAAATCAATTGCAAACTCTCTTGCCCTTAGATTGGGATAAATTGTAATAACTTCATTAGATCCTGCTAATTGATATATTTTTGTTTCTTTATTAGACCTTACTATTAAACGCAATTTTGTCTTACTACATAGGCTAATAGATCTTAACAATTTGTCATTAGTATTATCCCCAAAAGAACTTAATGGCGATTGCCACATTTTGGTTGTAGGCACACCAAAGACTGCACCGTTATTACTTAATTCGCCCGTACGGATTGCCCCATCTTCCTCTTTGATACATACAACAAGCTTGCTATCACTTAATGTATTATAAGCATTAATATTTTGAATATTGCACCCTCTTAAGATATTAATATCCCCCGACTTAATATCTAACTCTAGTAGTACATTATTCTTATACTCGCCCGACTCACACCCCACTATATTAGAGTCTTCGAAGTTTAATTTGCATGCAAGATAATACTTACCGTTATAATAAGCCCCTTGCGCTGTATCATTATAACTGCGTTCAAACAACGAGTCTATGTTCAGATTGTATTTTATCGTACTTAGTCCCGTGAAATAATATATACCATCAGTCGCCAAGAAAACTATTCTATCTCCACACACCTTAATAGTATTGGGATATATTCTTGTACTTGAAGTAAATAGTGGTGTAATTTGGAACTCAGTTTGGTCTCCGTATGCAATCATCTTATCTATTCCAAATTCTCTAAATAGATATAAGCAATCATTAAAACTAATAATGTTATTAATCTTACCTCTCTCATCTACTAGATTAATAAAACCACCATCGCTAAGACTTTGACTCCAATTAGTTGGATCAAGGTCGTCTGAAAAATAAATTGTCTTGTAATTATCTTTGGTACCTGCCACGAACAACCTCTCGTGATGCATACACATACTAGTGAACGCAGGCACGCCTGTTATTTTTTTAGGAACATCGGGTCCACGCCACCAATACAGCCCCTCCTCTTCGGTCGCTATCAGAACTCCAGGGTCGCCATTGATTGTATAATTAGCTACCATAGGCGGAGTCTCGAACTGCATAATTTGTGCTTCTGTAGCCGCAATAGAAGTTGTATATGGTGTTATCGCATATATTTTTTTGTTACTGGCATATATCAATATCATATCACCATCTGTAACAAACACCTTATCTCCGCCTCTAACAAATAGATGCATTGATATCGGTATTACTCCTTCAGGAAGTGGTACACGCTTAAATAATTCTGGATTAGACTTAGAATAATGAATTTCTATTTCCTTAATCCCCAAACCATCTTTCAGAGCACCATTAAGATAAGAATAATTGTAAGTACTAGTAGCAAAACGCACAGGCAGCAACTTTTCATCCACATCAGTATTGGCACCATTGGCAAAAGAAGCATAATTGTATTTCTTATATGTTATTGATTTGGTTTTAAGATTGTTGCTGTAGAACATACTACCACCACCTTCGCTTAGGCATTACGACTTCATGCTTTGTTCTAACCAAAGCACGCAACGCGTTCTTAAACCTGTCGTCCCAAATTGCAGCGTCATCAAAGTTGCCTTTGATAAATAGATACTCGCTAGCAACCCCATAAGCAAGAACCCTTTCCGTCAACCCCGCAAAATTTGCAACATCATCGTTATAGTTAACTTCTGCAGGAAAATAAGAATAAACTATTTGCACTCGTCCACTTTCTATCTCTATACCATTAGATGATATTCGAAAAGGAATTTTGTGCCCAAAACTATCTTTTACACTTAAAATTTTGTATATTTGATTATCAGAGATTGATTGAAAAGGCACAAAACCATCATCGCATACAACCTCTTTTTTTTCTACCAAATTGATATAATCGGTTGCAATAGTATTGCACGCTAGATTAATGCAACTCAGTAATAGTTTGAGGTCGGTGTTGTCCACATCGACCAATATATTTGTGTGCTTAAGCACATCTTCTATGTCATATAATTGCAACATAATCGAACTTAATCTTAATACTTCATTAACTTTCATTTATAACCTCACAACCATTTAGTTTGAAGACTATTTTCTAACTCTAAATTGCGCGTGCTAGAATTAGCACAACTATACACATCTGCCAAATTACTATTAATATAATCTTGTCTATTTTTTATAATTCTACGTTCTATTTCTGAATTATTTTTTTCTAATTCTTCGAAAATTTTGCCATCTTTAATTTGTGTATTTGCCACATATTCTAATAGTCTATAATCGAGAGTAGGATATGGAGAAGTAAGACAATATGTATCTATCCCTTGGTGTCTATTGTGTACTTCATACACTGAATTTGCACAATTGAAAACAATATAATATCCTCTATCAATCCTCTTTAGTCTTTGGCTTATGCCAAACATATCACGCTTTACCTCTGCCATTATTTACTCCTACTTATTTTCAAAATAGGGCTACTAAGTTTGTAGCCCTATTAAACCAATTTACATTTTTATTAATATCAATTATGTCATAATCTAATAATTTATTGTCACTAACACAATTATAAATATAAAAATATATCAATACAGTGACAATAGATGATAATATAACTATTAGATATATTAATTGCTCAAATAATATTAAGCAACAGTGATGCCAGTTAATTTTGCTTGACCGTTTGGCTTATCACAAATCAAATCAGCATATTTTACAAGCGTTGCAGTATATAGAGGATAACCTTGCTTTTGCTTAATAATTCTGCCATCTTCCCCTTCTAGCCATTGCCAATCGCATAGTTGATGCAATGTGAATTCCTTAGTATTAAGTAAATACATAGTATCGTCTGCAATAAATCTATCAGATACGACAGGTATACCAGCATAAGATATTGCCTTATAACCGCCTGCCAAGTCCATAACATCTATGTTACGCTTGTATGTGGTTAAGTATGACTGATAAGCACGCTTAACGGCACTAGAACATGTAATAAAATCTACTGTGCTGCCGTTATATTCTTCTAGTTGGTCAATTGCTTCCTGTATGACAGTATCAGAGATATTTCCAACACTTGATTTAGTATAAGGATTTAGCCAAGGATAAGTTGCTTTGGTTAATCCATAGATAGCGGTTGCTGAAGAGTCAAAGATTTTACCTAATCCAGTAATCTCGTTATTGTAAGAGCCCTGAACTACTAGTGCAGTACCAGCTGCCAAAGCTGTATCAAAAGTTGCACCATCATATTTTATTTTCTTGCTAGCTCTATCTACATAGGTAATTCTTCTAGAACCTAATTTTGCTCCGGTAGAAGTATTAATGAAATCTACATATATTCCCTCAATAATATTTTTAACACTGTCTAGTGCAACCTCGTCAGAATTGGAAGTATGTTCAGTTACTTTAGCCAATATACCAGAACCATCACCATATAACATACGACCTAGGTTAAATGTGCTTGCTTTAACTAATCCTTCCATTTCGGCGTTTAGTAAATTAACAAAAGCACCTGCGTTACTTTGGCTAGCACGCATAGCCTTGTCAGAAATCTCAATTGTCCCATACAAATTTTTTAATGTTGAGATAAACTTAACATATTTATTTTCTTGAGCAGTAGGCAACGCATCAGTCTCACTACCAGCACCTATACCACCATTGATACCATAAGGTGCCAATTTGATAATCTCTTTGCCCCATACATCAGCATTAGACTGTTTGATTTTGTTTAGCAATGGATTTGCATTAATGTTTAGTTGGTCAGAAACAACGCCCAAATACACTGATTTCAAGGCGTCTTCTGCTGTCTGTAATGTTACCATTATTTTGTCTCCTTGTTATTTGAATAATCGCTCCACAATACTTTTTGCTTCGCTTAGACTTTTGACTTTGGTTGGAGAATTAAGACCTACAGCTCCACCTGCCTGCAGTATAATAGGCGGAGCGGAATTATTTTTGAGGTCTTTTAAGTAATTAGAAATAATTGCTGACTTTATTTTCTCATTATTATAAATATAGTTATTAAGATATTCTTCGTCAGCAACCAAATCTTCTTTACTAATATATTTGCTAGCAAGCACTTGATTGTATGCCAAGTCTAAGCAATTGGGCATACTAGCCAACTTCTCATCTTGCATCAATGTTCTAGCAATTTCTTTGGCAAACTGAGCACCATAACGATTATTGGCCAAATATTCGTCTACTTGCTCTTGCCAGCCTTCAGTCTTGTAGATCGGTGCTACCGCATTATCGACCTCGCTAGACTTCTTTAGTTCACTTAACTCTTGGCTCTTCTTAGTAAATTCTTTCTCCAACTCTTGATAGCCATTAAGCAAACTAGCGGCATCTTTGAATTTTCCAAACGGGGAGCCAGCGTCACTTACGTCATTACTCTTATCTTCACTCGCCGCTGCGACACTAACCGTACAAGTTTCGGCTGGTTGTTCCCCGATAGTTATCTTTTCTTCCATAATATTATTCTTATCCCTTATTTTAGATTACTTTGTTGCCCATTTTCTATAGAATTAAGCAATTCGCTCTTCTGGGTCATTTTTTTGAATATTTTGTGTTTCTTAATATGTTCTAACAGCAATTCCTCCAGCCCAGGCTTGTCTTTGCTCTGCACCTTGAAATCATTAGACAACACAAAACAAATATGTTCATTAATATGTGTATCATGATCATCTATTTCGCTAGGCTCGTCTATAATTCCATCTAGCATCAAGCCTACATTCTCCTTCTCGGCTTGATAACTCTGCAATGTCTTAACATCCATAGTGTTCTCCCAAATATCAAACCCCAACTCGGACAATATCTTATGCCTCATTCCGTTAGATAATTTGCCATCTTCGTCATGTAACAATCCTGCATTAAGTGCTTCCATTATAGACGCACGCTTTTGTGCTAATGATTGATTTAGTTCATACTCTGTCTCAAACACTACATCCTCGGTGGCAATATTGCAGGACTGCCAATACATTAGTTCTACAGCGCCATTTTTTCCGACCAGTCTAGTAGTATGAGGGAAAGTAGCAAATTGCTTATATAGCCTCAAGACCATTTTAGCAATCTCAAGCACCGCCATTTTTAAGTTTTCGGTGCTATTAAGCAGCCTTATCTCGTCCTGTTCTATCAATAATTGCAAGGCAGTACCTGATAAATTGCCAGTAATGTTACGAGATGTTATTAAAGCACTTACTCCCGAAATCTCTATAAATTCATCAAGCAACTGCTTCTCTTCGTATTGAAAATCTAGCGGCACACTGCCAGTAGACATTATCTTAGGTGCTGTTGAACCATTACGATATACCAATACTTTACCTGGTGTCAAACCTTCTTCTTCTAGATTATCCACATCGACTGAACCGTCTTCTACAGCCAATACCCCCATAGACAGCCTATTAAGAAATTCATGTTTTCTATTCTTCAATGCATTATAAGATTTCTGAATAGGAATCAATCTATCTATAATGCTTATGCCCCAAAAAGAATTTGGCACACAGCACGAACATTGCCTTACGAATGGCATTCCTCGTTTCTCTTCTGCCTTGTTAATATAAGGTAACTCGCCCATATACACTAGTTTGTCGCCTGCTATAATACTTAACCTGCCATTTGGAAATTCTACTGTAGGAGAATCATATTTTTCTAATACTAGCACATGATTTTTTCTTACCTTCTTAATAACTCCAGATATATGAGTGTTAGTTGTGTACGACTTAGTAGGAGAATTCTCTAGAGTAAATACATCAATATCTTTACCCTCAACATCTACTCCCCACATATTTTTCACTGCATCTACATGCATCGCTCTAGCATGAATTATAGAAGAACAATCAGCTATATTGTTATAAGCATTGCTATCGGGATAAATCTCAAAAGGGCTAATTGCAGTAACCTCTACATCTCCCTCGTGAATATTATTGCCTAGACTGTCCTTGCCCACAATTCTGCCTTTGTTATTATTCCAACCAATTTTGTAAAAAGCAGTTCCGCATATTTCGCTCCAAATGGTTGCTTCAGACAACATTTTACTTACATTATTTTCGTAAGTAATAGACCTCAAAATCTTTTTGCTAATCTTGGCCGAAGATACATCATCTACATTATCGCTAAATGGAACCACATTCAGCACGGGCCTAACCTTACTAAGTTTGCTTAATCTTAATTCCATAATTGGTGCAATATGATTGTATACTTGACGTTCTTCCCAATAATATTGACGAGCATTATCTACAACATCACCCTTGCCATCAATATCGCAGAACTGATTACCAATGTAATAATTCATATTCATTTGCCACTTCGTATCGTAGCACTTTCGTTCACGTTGACGATTCTGAAAATCTTTAAGCACTGCAGCAACATATTCTTTCTCTGCTTCACTAATTTCCACTTCTTCTTGTTTTGATATCTTTTTCTTCATTTCTACTCCTTTGTTATTTTTGATTTAACTAATGCATACATTGCAGTAATACATTTGTCACATATAGCCATACCACGTGCTTTATCTATTCCTGCTATATACGAATAGATAGATGGATTATCGCACCCAACCATCTCACACTTCATTAGATAACTTGATTTAGTTCTTTTCATCTTTACCGTCCTTATGTAGTTTGTTAAATAATTTGATCAATCGCGCTCTCTCGTTTAATAATTCCTCCGCCGAATAACCTTCTAGGTGGCTGTCTTGTGGCATTTGGTTTAAGACCATTTCTATAGCACTTAAATCAGGTGGACAAGTCTTCTTATTAACTTTGCGTTTGGTCAAAACAAGTTCTTTATCTACCAACGAAAATTCTTCTGACGACTCTTCTATCTCATAACCTAGAGCCCGTTGCATCAACGCTTCGTGAATATTTTTGTTGGTGGATTTGTTCACTATTTTTTTATTAGCCACCAATCAACTTTTGCTCCTTTTGTTGTTAATCTTGGCTATATTAAAACACGTCCAAATTGATCTTAACAAGTTTTGCTGACAATTATTTGTTAGTTTTTGTCAATATTTTAGCATATATTGACATAGTTATATAAGTTAATAACATTATATATGTAGTTATTGACATAATAAAATTAATAGTCATTAGTTGTACTTTCACTAATAGCATAATATAAATTTATCTTCTTATAATTATAATCAACATAATGTTAACTAAGAATATATTATCGGAAGTTTTGTCTGAATGCACACGAAGTAAAACGAGTGTATATTCAAGCAAAACTGATGTTAATTCAATCTATGTGTCAGACGACACTAGTCGGCTGGGATGCACGGTAGTGCATATTGGGCGATAGACCAATTACACATAGATTTTATTCTAATTATGTATTTATCAGTATTATTATTTACCTTTTCTAAACCGATTAGATCAACTATGTTATGCCTAATTTTCTACTCCTATTAAGTCTGCGTATTTTACGTTCTTTATCTATCTGTACAATTGATTTTGTTACTTCTATTTTCGGAGTATCTGGTCTAGACATTATATAATATCTTAATTCATCTAAGCAGTGATCATCTGCCTTGATAGGTACATCTGCGTTACCCCAATAATAGGACTTAAATTCCCTTATCATATTGGTACAAGTTCGGAATATATATAGCTTAACCCTTCCATTACCATCTCTTAAATATTGCTTAACCCTACTAATCCCAGAAAATAAATCTTTATTAACCTTTGGATTAACTAATATACCCTGCTCTGCGAATAATTCAGTTACAGACTTAACCGAACTAAGAGTTTTTTGATTAGCAGCACTATCTATCAATGCCTCTAATTTGCCGCCATACCCTGTGTGCCAATGTAATTTTGCAGATATTTCTTTTATCTTTTGCGCATGGTATTGCACATCTTTTTCAGCCTCGTAATGTTCGGCTATGACATACACATTCCCATCATAATCTACTGCGTACCAATGACAACTAAGTGGATTGTTAAGCCCTGGATCTATGCTGATGTTGTCATACCAATCATTAGGCACATCAAAAGGATCAATAATATGCACACTCTCGTCAAATTCACCATATACTCTTCCTCCAAAGCCACTGAAATTACCATATCTGCGGCTCTCTAGTTCTTCCATAGATAATGACTTACTTAGTTCTGCAATTTCTTGCTGATTAAGATAAGGGTTGTCCGCCCACTCCATTTGTATATACCATACATTAGGATCATTGTAGTTATTAAGATATATTTCGTCATATACCCAAGTAAGTCCTTTCAGTGGAGTCATTGTGCCATATATCATTCCACATTTATCTATGACACGCATTTTGCACTCCATATATACATCTTGTGGCGGCTCTTCATCAAACCATACATAATCTAGGCTAGTACCTTGAAATTTTTCTCTGCCTTGATCGCAACTCTTAAACCCTATTTTGGACACCCCACCGAATATGTTACGAACAATTATTGTATCTATTACACCATACTCTGCGCTTGTCTTCTTGCCACTAGACATAATAATATCTTCTATCCAGTCTGGATTAAGATAATGCAATATTTTCTTCTGCGCCACATCACGTTGAACTTGAGTACTTAACGACACTACCCAACCGCTTGTGTCCCCATTAATCTGATGATAAGGATGTATACCACGCGCCAACCAAACCGTCTCCACTGCTCCGCACTCAGTTTTGCCACTTCTATTGCCACCGAAGACCCACCGATTGCGATGGGGATCTTGATGAAAAAGCATTTGCTTATGATGAACGACCGAGCCAGAATTATATCCAATAAGGTTACTGTTGCCTAGTCTTCGCTTTATTTCTCTATCTATATTCTTAATCTGCAGCTCAACTTCTGCCGCATTCATCCCATCACCTCACTTTCGACATTTTGTTACTTTTAATTACATAACTACCTCAATTTCTATTACTAAGGTCTTAGCATTTGTTGATTATAATAATATTAACTGTTATGTGATGCTTGTATGATGTGTACAACTATTATCTGAAGAATGTTAGCTCTTTCTTAAAATATTATTAAACAATCACAGTGATATCTTTTAGTTGCTACATTCTAAACAATTGCTAATGCATACAAATGCTTTGTTGTTATTGTTGACAATGATTGATATAGTAAATTCATTTTTACGTAGAGGTATACCCGATAACAATTAATATCACAACTAATTACGCATAGCCATAAATGCGAATGATAGCTTGTGTCTCAATATAACTAATTTAACCCAAAGGTCAGCATTATGACGATTATTCTTACACTTATCTTAATAATTGCCGCAATTGTCCCAACCGGCAGAATATATGCCGTCAGCGATACTTTTGCTCGCATTACTTCTGATTACGCATATCTATATGCATCTCCTAATTTAACAATCCAAGACAATGTAATTTGCTTCTTAGAAAATACCTACTTTGTAGAAATAACATTAGACTACGACACACAATTCTACAAAGCAATATATAATGGAGTCGGTGGATATGTTGCAAAAAAAGATGTTACCAAAATTATTGGCACACCGACCAAGCCATATCCAGTAGCAACAATTAGCACAATTTCTAGCAAATGCTACTTACGCTCAACACCCAAAATAACCACGGAAAATATAGTCTCGGTAATCGCCGAAAACACAAATGGACTAAAATATATAGGCAAAGTATACGGCGAAGAAGGAATTGATTATCACGGCAACCTATGGTACTATGTCGAATACTATGGTGTAAGGGGTTATGTGTACTCAGAATACATCAACCACATCTCTGCCATAGCTATTAACACCGAAGAAGTACAGCCAGCAATAAGCGTTAACAAAAATCCCACACCCATTACAAATCCTGAGTGTGGAATTATAATTATTATTCTTAGCATTCCTGCCATTGGCATTATAATATTTATGTATCGGGCTCCTAACCCAAAACCAAAAACAGTAAAAAGCATTAAGAAACAAAAGCGTGTCAAAAAAATAGATTATGACGAATTGTTATAGCAAAGCAGGCTAATATAACCTGTATATTATTAACAAGTCGCCATTTTTTATATAGCGACCCTGCGTATTTCTTTTAGCGTACGATACACATTTTTGCCATTGATTACATCCGGAGTCAAATTAACTACACCTAAGACATTATCTTTCTCTTTGGATACATTATATCCATACAAGTCTATTAGCCGCTGCTCTTCGGAATAATTATTAACAAAATAGTCCACATTATAATTTTGACTCAAAATAGTTGTAAAACTATCAATTGCCCTTAATTTTCGACGAAAAGCCGAACGAACACACACATCCATAGCGTCGGCAATCTCTTCAATAGACAACTTGTCTATATAATACAGCGTAAGGAATTGAGCATCTTGCTTCCTCATTTTGCTTAAGCATGTGTCAACAATAACTTTTAGATTTGTCAAATTTATTTTACGATCATTCAAATCAATTATTTTATTAATTATCGACAGTGTATCACTATTAGATTTGCGATTAAAGTATACCGAATTGACACTTAATTTCTTCACCATATCCTCTATAGTTTCTACTATCGTCTCTAGATACTTGTAACACTCTAATATCGTCTTACTCCAATTTTTCAATCTCTCTCTCCCCTTTCTTGATTAATCAAAATCACAATTTCAGTATAATTCAATAACTTGTAGTTTGTCAAAATTTTGTGACATATTTTGTAAAAAAGTGCCGACTTTTGTACAAATATCTTGTTTTTTACTAAAATTTGTCACAATTTAGTACAAAAATTATTAAATAGCATTCTATTTTTTATTATTTTATCGAACACTTGTTCTATAATAAAACAATTTTTCGAACATTGCAAGCATTTTGTGACAATTATAAAAAATTTTTATTTAGGTTTTTATTTAATCAATCTTTAACATTTTTAATTGCTTTAATTTGTATTAATTTACAGTCGTTTTAATTTTACATCACACTCAATCAATATCTAACAATCGCAAACCTTTTGTCCCTTACTTCTACATATTGACACAATTTATTAATTGATTGTCGATAATATTTGCTTAAAAATTGATAATTATATATACTAAATATATATATTTTTATCCAATATACTACTTACTCAAGTTCTATCGACTCGTATTAGATAATTTGTATGATGTTTTATTACAACAAACATTGTTAATCTTTTTATAACAAATAACAAATTTATTGTTATAGTATTTAATGACTCTAGAGGTTATACAGATGAAAAAATATTTCAAATATTTTGTTTTTATCTTAATATTAATAGCATTTTGCAAGCCTGATACTGGCAAAGTTTTTGCTGATAGTTATAACGATAATACTCTAATATATACCCAGTATAATAGTTATGCAAATTATTATGACGACCTGTCTGGCATAAGTGTATTCGATATTAATGACAAATATATTGTATATTGCAGCAATTCTACGCAAGTAACGATTCTTAATCGAATAACCAAGCAAAGTACCGAATTATCTCATAATCAAGAGTTTAATAACATTACATATATCAAAATAACACAACATTACCTATTTGTCGCCGACAACGGCATATTAAGGGCTTTCAGGTTGGGGACATTACAAGAGGCATCTATAGTTGATGCAGACAACTCAGCCATTGGGATATACAGAGGTTACAGTGTATGTGAGACAACAGATAACATAATAATTGCTTGTATTACTGATAATAGTTTTGTTGCATATTTCTATTCTATTTCTAACTTAAAATATAGCAAAACATATACTAATTCTAGCAATGACCTTAATCAATACACGATGCTAAATGTTGCTACTACTGACCGAACCGCATATATTATTAACTCTGCAACCAATAGTGATGGTTGTAGCCTGTGGATATTAGATTACAATAACAGCACAACCATATCTTCTGCACTTTTCCCAAAGCCAAACATAATTAACTTGAGCGTATATACCTACAATACTTTTGACTACTTATTGGCAGTGGATAACAAAAATAATGTTTATGTACTAAGGTCAGATCTGCACTACTCTACAATCGAATCAGACTTTAATGCAGACCAAACCCTAAGTGGGAATTCTTCGGACAAATCCTTTTTGCTAGGCGACCGCAAAACGCCTGAAGATATCAAGGTATATAATAACTACGTCTACCTATCAGACAGCGGCACCAAATGTATTCAAAAGATGAAGTTTGACTTAAATTCTGACGATCTGGCTCAAATATCCGCAACAGAGATAATTATTGCTAGCGAATGCGGTGGTAAAGGCTGGTACAACACCGACTCTAATTTAAGTTTTAGTGAATATGGATTGGTTGTATCATCATTTGGTAGCAAAAAGGTACAACTGGTGGCCAAAAATGATGTAATAATGTTAGATCGAACATCGGGTATAACAGACTTTGTTTGTGACTTGGCTTGGGCAAATAATGGCAAAATATATTGTGTACGCAATAATCAACCAAGTACCAAGATATATATTTTTGATATTCATACACAAGAATTAATCAATACTATCAACGGAATTGGTATTAATTTCGTAGATATATGCAACTCTTCATCCAAAGCATATTTGCTATCAACAGACGGTATATATAGTGTTGATTGCACAACAGACACTATTACAGCAGTGCGCAATACTACCTTTGACACTAGCGACAAAATTGATATAATTAACAACAAAATTATTGTGTCTACAATGAACAAATTTATTACTTATGATATATCAAGTTATGCTAGTGCCGATTACATATTGTCCAATAGCGTAACTGATTTTGCAGTTAAAGATAATTCTTTATTTGTACTCGACAATTCTGCTCACCAACTTGTATCTTGCAAATTAGAAGACGGCAACACAACAACTGTTAGCAGCATTAGTTTGGAAGAAATAGACTACTCTTCTATAGCAATAGATAACAATACAGGGGTGATATATTTATTCAATAACGAAGATTGCAAAATCGAAAAATTAATTAATCCAACATTTAATTTTGCGCCAAAAACAGGCATATTCCAAGCAAATAACCGCAAAGTTTCTATATATGACAGGCCATATTTCCTTAACGGAATTGACACTCCTAATGTAATTGCAACCCTAGGTGTCAATCAACGAGTTAACATATATTCTACCGAAGTCATATCTTATGGAAATATTAATTACTATGTCATTTCTTATAACAACGGATATGGTTATATCAATGTCAATGACTTAACATATTTATACGAAGTAATCAATCACGAGATTATTTTGCCAAATGCCACTATACGGAATTTTGGCAATGAGGATAGTATAGATATACTATTAACTGCCGAAGAAGGTAGCCCTGTAATTGCCACAGCCCCTATTGGCACACGAGTCTTGGCAGAAAAAAAGACTGATGATAGTAATTATGTATTTGTCAAGTATTACACTCAAGACCAGCAATTGGTGGAGGGCTACGTGCTAGTCTCTTCTCTGGCTTATGACGATCTAGACAATTCGCAGATAATAGCATTGATTCTAATTGCCGCTTGTTTGATTTTGTTAGTATTTATATTAATCACCATCAAAATAGTCAAAGTTCATAATCGAAAAAAGCAGACTGGCAAAAACTAAACACAATATTAAAAGATAATAATTACAACTATAATTGCATGTTGTCGATCAATCATATTTGAATAAAAGAAAAAACATATTAGATTGCAATTGTGTATCCCCCTAAAAATTATAACGGTTTTACACTTCATTATATCTAATATGTTTTTTATTTTCGCCCATCAACCATTGCATCGGTAGGTGTCTACTCGATGTAATTATTTTTTTGTTATGAAATATCTAGTTGATATTAATTTGTAGCACTATACTCCAACTCCATTGCCTACATATCCAAAATATTTCAGAACGCCACATACAATAGCATAAGCTACTTTTTGCTGATACTCAGTGGTAACTAGTTGCTGCTCTTCCTCAACATTTGTTAAATAACCACACTCTACTATAGCCGATGGTGCATCTACGCATTTCAATATGTAATAATCACCATAGTTGGCCTCTGTTTTGGGGGTACCTAGGTGTTTCTGCAATTGTGTCTGAATTGCTTTGGCAAAAATCTCACTATTTTCATTACCCTCTTGCCAAAAAGCCTGTGCACCATATACCGATGAATCCGAATACGAATTCTGGTGAATAGAGACAACCATATCAGGCTTTGCATTTTCTATAATCTGACGCCTATGTTCCATATCACTGTCCTTGTAATTATCTACATTATCGTCATATAGTCCATTATCATCTTGCCTAACCATCACAACCCCAAATCCAAATCTTTGCAGAATAGATTCTACACGCTTGGCAATGGCTAGATTGATTTCACTCTCTTTGGCACCACTAGCTCCACTGCAGCCGTCATCACGGCCACCGTGCCCTGCGTCTATTACTATTGTATATTGTGGTTTTGGGGTAGCACCCGCCACTATCTTGGCTGTAATATTAATGCCTACTACTATTATCGCTATTACACATATGGTCAATAGCCAAATTTTTCTTATACTAAATATACCAATTTTTCTCATACCATATCATATTCACATATATAACAATCTATGCATATTCGATTTATAATCATATTCACAATTCCACACCAATTGTGAGAACACCATCCCACTTGCAACTATTGTGTATAATTGTCATTATTGATTATGTAGTAAATATTTTATCTAAAGAAAATAGGTCTAATCAATAAAAGAATACAATAATCTTATAGCAAGATTATTGTATTCTTTTGTACTTTTACTAACTATTGCCTACTCTAATATGTTATCTACATCAATCAAAAATGACTCTTTGGGCAAAATTCCTTCATACTTTAGTCTGCTGGATAGATAACCGTTGTACGAATCTATCTTATTTTCCAATTTCTCTTTCTGTTCATCGGTTGGCTTAAAAGGCAAATAATTAATCATACGCCTAGCCATCCTCATACACACTCCATTAACTTGTTCATTATTAGCATCTAATAATAGCCCAAAGTATTTCTTGGCATATTCTTCATTGTATTGATACTCTAAGGACTTAATTCCATTAAGCAGAATATCATTGTTTTCTTCCATAATATCATCAAACTCTGAGATATCATCCGATTGGACTATCTGCTCTAACTTATTTATACCCAATTCATTTGGTTCAAAAGCAATTTCTTGCACCTTGGCAAATAGATACTTAGCATCTTCATCCAATTTTTCAACATCTCTATTATACATCCATTCTAAACTTCCTTCTGTATCAAGAGTTGAATCATAAGTTTTTCTCAAAATGCTTAAGTTCTCTTGTTCTGCTTCGGTTAAATTATCCATCTTATAGGCAGTATCAATTAATTCCTTTAACGCCACATAAGAGAATTTTCTAGCAGCAACCTCATTAGGTTGTAACCAGTATCTAGCCATTTGATAGTGCTTAAACTTAGTACTAAATTCTTGCGGAGTCATATCTTTGCGCCCAAGGAAATGTTCCTTAACGCTTAATTTCCTTGGCCTAGGATATTTGACATACATATCTGTCATAAATTCGTTGAAATATTTGTCATCTGGATCAATACAACCGGTCAGAGTCTTTCCATCGCTTATTCTACCTGTAGAATCAGCATAATGCTTAACCTCGTGTAATATGGATAACAGGTCTTCACCTATTTCATCCTTTTCTGTGAATTTCTTACCAGATACATTAATGTTATGATTAGCTTTGGTATAAGAAGCACTTTTATGTCCTATATTGGGGTCATCATTTATCTGAATTGGAATATCGTTATTGTACTTGTTAGACAGAATATACATCCCCCACGCAGCCACACTAGCCGCCATCTTGTCTCTATTAGCAATACCATTCTCATCACATTTCCAAGACAAAATGTCTTTCACCAAACTTTCTTTGGTCACCTTCAATTTTTGTACCATAACACACTCCTGTTAATAATTGTGCTAATAATCATAGTAAATCAAAATAAAATCCAATTATTCTAATTTTATTATACAGCATAATCACGGTTACACCAACATTTTTCTATTATTTGCAACTAACTTAATTTATTATTTATTGTTGTCTACACAATACTAATTGTCATTGTCCATTTCTTTATCATTATCTAAAGCCCAATATGATTTGGGATCTATTATATTTGCCTTGATGCCTTCATCTATTATTCTCTTGTTGTTTTCATTTATTTTGTTAATCAATGTTGCTTTTTGCCTATCTGTGGGCTGAAACTGGGTGCAATTAACCAAGTTTCTCGCCACAGACAACAACACTGTATTAATCTTTGGATTATCATTCTTCATCAGATTATCAAATAATCGATTAGCAAATACGTCATCATAATCCAAATGTAGCGATTCTTCTACACAATACAGCGAATCATTGGTCAATCCCATAATAAGATTAAAGTCCATAACACTCTTTGCAGTACAAATCAAATCTAATACACTTTCACCATTTTTATATATCCTGTCCATACTATTTCTTGCTCGGCGTAATCCATCTATTACTACCGCATTATTATCATCTACTATCTCCGAATATTTTTTGAATAGATAATAATCAACAAGACGCTCGTGGTCTAATGACGCCCGAATAGAATCTATATTTGCCTTTGCCTGCTCACTTGGGGAGCCAATAGAATTAGCATAATCAATTATACTTTGACCAAAATCATAACTAAATTGCCTTGCTTCTACTTCGGAACCACTAAGAAAGTATCTGCCAAACAAATAATCTTCAATCTGTTTTTTCTTTAAGTCCTTAGTCTCTCTATTATCATTTTTTATGCTAAAAACTTGATTAAATAGTGTGCCACTGACCAAATATTCGGATAAGAAAGTTGACATAGCGTCTCTGTGAATTGTAATCCCAATTTGTCTTTTGCCAGTATCTTTTCGCCCAGTCTTGTCTGCATAATGTTTAACTTCGTGACCTAATGTAAGGATGTCTTCGCCTATCTTGTCCGCATCACCAAATCTAAAGTATGTCGTCTTGATTAACCACTCGATAGGTAAAAATTCGCTGGCTCCATGCTGAGTATTGAATTTGTCATCTTTGATTGCTAGAGAATGATCTATTGCATAATCTTTGCTAAGCATATCCATTGCCAACACCACAACCTTGGCGGTAATATCATCTCTGATTGAATGTTCTTTGGCATCGTAATTGATAATATCTTCCATTAGTTGCTGCCTTGTTGTTATAATCTTTTTCATTGTTTTTCCTCTTAATCTGTTATTACGTTTTCGTCCTTGGCAGTCAATTGAATAGACGTTATCAGTATATCATTACCTGCCGCTACTCTAATATGATTAATCTCTCTTAGCGAATCTACCGCCTCTTCAGTCTCCTTGCTAGTCGCATTAAATGGCGTTGTTAAATTAAGTAAATATATAGATTTTACTGCAAATGTCTTAATAGCCAAATCTTCACTAGCCAACAAACAATCTACCCACCTATGTGCAAATTCATCATCATATTCGTATTGCAGCCCTCTGGTAGTGTATTGTATCCATTCGTCGCCTAATACCTTGCTTACTCTATCTATATAGGATAGCCCACCCTCTGTTATTTTGTCTAATATGCATTTCCCGTCTTTTTGCGGCTTCATTAAGTCGCCTCTATAACTATCAAATAATTCTTTATAATAATTGCCATATCTTAGTAAGAAAGCCTTTGCGTCAGCCTCGCCTTGCTTATACATCGTTCCATATTTCTTTTGAGCCAATCTTAAGTTAATTAGATTGCAATATTCATTGCCGTCTAATGACGATCTGCTCTCCATATCGGCAATTAGATTATTAATCGCATATAGCGAGAAATTGCGAGCGTTGATTTCACCTGTCTGCAAGTAATACTTCGACCTTAGATAATCTCTTGCCCTAATAGAACTGTCTATCTTATTAACCTCTAATCCTCTACTTGCCAGAACCGTATTTTCCATCGCAGTCAGAAATGTTTGGTGATCACATCCTATATCACTACGAGCCGCAATCACCTTGCATCCATTGTCTAGCCTTCCACATTTTTCGGCATAATGCTCCACTTCGTGCATTAATGTAAGTATATCCAAGCCATAGGCCGCTGGGTCAGAAAATATACCATCTTTGACCAAAATAGTATCATCAGCATTGTCAAATGCTCCATCATTGCCATCAATTCCAGCCAGCCCATTGACATGTAAGTTATCCCCTATATCATAGGTGCCATCTAGCAGCCCATATCCATATGCCACCACCTTGGCAATCATATCATTTCTTGCTTTTTCTCCGCCTCGATACCCAAAGCCCTCGATGTCTTTGACCAATTTTACATTGTTAGTCTCAATTCGTTTAGTTTTGTCATCGCAAGTCCCAAGCACCATATTCCGAAAATCTTTCCAGTTCAATTTTCCCTTTCTCCTATCTGATTTCTGAGGCCAATATATATATGCAATATTCTCACATCAATTTATGTGATTTTGCCCCTCTCACCACTCCCCTTGCTATCGTCATCCCACTATTAGTAGCAAGGTCCTAATTGAATTAATATCAGTTGCTTAAGCAACCTTTTGGGTATGTATATTATTCAACTTCCAAAACAATATTTCGACTGCTTATCAATATACTATAGTGATATATCAATCGATATATTATCTGATAGCCCGCCTACCGCACATATTACTTAGTGTATTCTATCATACACTATATTTAATAGTCAATACTCCATCTGACTTCTCTATCCCCCACTCAAACTCCGCTAATCTGATATTTTTCGGATATACATAAAATATTCCATGTAAAAAAGGGCATATCTGACTTTTCGGTCCAATATGCCCTTTTATTTAAGTGCTATCACTAGCAATGTTTAGATGTAAAATATAATAAAGGTTAATACTATATTAAGTTTAAGTCCACCTAAATTGTAGTTTATCATCATTTATGGTATTTGTTGCACTTGCTGACCCAACGCTTATACCTAAATTACAATTTGATGTTTTTGTTACCGTTTTCGTAGCAGCAAATATCCCAGATGGAGATGTGGCTGTAACATCATTTGCTCCATTACAAAAATTATAAGTATGTTTATGTCCCTCTTCACTGCAATCTGTACATGTTTGTTCTTTATGTGTATTAGCAGCATGTCCTCCATCTGTGTCAGAAGTAGAATCATACCAATGATAAGAGCATAGTATATCTATTTGTGTTTCTGTAGTTATACTAGATATTGTTTGCTCAATACTACAAGTTGTAGCAATAACATTACCACTACCTGTACTCCTATAACAAATAGTTTTACTGTATGTTGTTGTATTGCTGCAAATGAATTCAAATTTTAGTGCTGTTCCGCTGCCAACATAGAATATGCCACCATCTTCTATACTAGTCTGAGTACCTACACCCAAATCATTCCTACTAGTAATATTTAATTTGAATGCACTTCCAGCATTAGTTGTTTGCTCTGAAGGATAAGACGTTGGATTGCTTGAGTATGTATAAGTATTATTATATACCTTAAATGTCACTTGCACTCTTGGGTTATAATATTCGTCCCTAGAACCACCTGTAGCAACTTCGATATGATTTTTCCATCCACCACTAGTAAATTCATTCTTGCTACCACCTAATAAGATTAGCTCATTTCCGACGCCATCCTTTGTGTCCATATCTTTTGGATAGATATAACCAATTATGCCAGCAGCAGACCCATTGCTACCTGTGGTTTTGACATCTCCTTCGTTAGTATTTAGAGTAAAATAACCTCGCTCTGCAAAACCAACTATGCCACCTGCATTATTAACTCCAATTATACTACCAGTATTGGTATTTTTTTCAACCGCATTATTTGATGTTTTAATTGTTCCACTATTATAAATATTATTGTCCCATTGCCTTGTGTGAGTGAATGTATTATTGTTTTGCCCAGCTATACCACCTGCATATGCACCTTTAATTTCACCATTGTTTGTGCTATCTTTAATTCCGCAAACTTCTGATCTACCCACAATACCACCTGCACGTTGTGTACTTGAATCACCGATATTACCTGAGTTTTGACAACTTTTTATCATTCTGCCTCTCATGCCACCAACAATTCCACCTGCAAGTCCTCCCCAAGGATTACTTTCATTGTGTTCACCTGTAATATTATCAGCATTTATTGCTTGAGAGTTAGAGCAGTTATATACTAACGAATATGCTAGATAGCCAGCTATGCCGCCTGCATTACTATCAATGTTGTTTCTCTTTACATAACAAGGATCTTTGCCAGCACTAGTAGTATTATCGTTGTTGTAACCAGCAATACTAGCAATCAAAATATTGGCCTTGATGTTCTCATAAGTGTTCTCATAAGAATCGATATTAAAACTAAAATGTATTCCACCAATTACTCCACCAGCATAATTGCCCTTTATGTAACCCTTTATGTCAGATTTGGTTGTACTATAATTATCCGAAGATAATATCTGTACCAAGGCTTTGTCTACTTCTGTATCTGCATAAGTAAAAGTTGTATCAACTTTTTTATATTCTATACCACCTACAATACCGCCTGCATAGTTATCAGATTCTATTGTTGATGGACGCCATTCAGAATCAAACTCGCCAATATTGTTTCCTTTTATTACAACTTGACCAATACCATTGTGATTTGTCTCTACCTTGCCAATAATACCACCAACAAACGAAATTGCCCCGTTACCACCTTGGCCATAAACACTAGAATAATTATGACAATTAGTTACTTTCTTGGCGCCAATATGAATCTTAGTTATACTGCCACCTTCTCCTACGTCATTGGTACCATTAATAGAACCAACAATTCCACCAGCTATAGTAGAATTTACGCTACCATTATTATCTTTGCCTATTATTCCTTTATTGACACAATTAATTACTTCAATTGTCTGCTTATTGCTACCAGTTTCTTTTGTAAATCCCATAGTGCCTATTATGCCACCGGCAGTAGCACCAAATATTTTTCCGTTATTAATGCATTTTTTACTTCCATCGCTACCACCAACTATACCAGCATTAACTACACCTATTACGCCGCCTGCAGTAACAGAATTAATTACCATATCGTTGTTACAGTTTTCAATGCCCTGGTCGTCCCAAGCCAATTTTGGAGTACCGTCATCTTTTACTAATTTATTAGAGTTGGTGCCAGCTATACCACCGGCTATTTCATTGCTTTTAATGGTCTTAGCTGTGCCAGTTGCACCATTAGTGCAGTTGGTTATAGCACAAGCAGAAGATGTACCGGCTATACCGCCTGCGGTGCTTGTGGCTGTGATAGAGCCAGTATTATTACAAGTATCTATCTTTCTACCATTCATTGAGCCTACTATACCACCAACAACTTCACCACTATTCAAATCGGCGCCATTGTCACAATTGTAGATATAACTACATCGCATACTACCAGCAATACCGCCGACGATACCATCTGTTACACCACTAGGCACTGAGATTGTACCTGAGTTATTATAGTTATATACATAAGCAAATAAATAGTTTGCTTTAATAGCATCTGCTTTAGTAACATCGGCAGCAATAGTAGCCTTAAGATCTACTTTGCCCACTACACCACCTGATATCTTGCCACTAATAGCAACATTGGTTGATATCTCGCTGGTTGCTCCGATGGTAATTAATGCAGTTGCATTAGATTGTGATAAGTTGGTATTGGTTTTAGTATTTTGATTATCGGCATTGTTTTCATCGCCTAATGCAATCTCGCCATATCCTAATATACCACCTACATTGCTGCTAGTGTTCGTTGATGAAATGTTAGCCGAATTACTATTGTCAATTAACTTAGCAATATAACTAGAATTATCTATTACGATATGGCCAACAATACCACCAGCATTGCCAATATCGCCAGAGATAACGGCAGTATTAGTATTATTTTTAATTTCACCAGATGTCATTTTACCAACAATACCACCTATGTTATCAACAGAAGAGTTTAATGTAAATGTAAATGTAGCATTATTAGTGTGGCCATATACATTTAATGCCTTAGCACTACCTACATAGCCACCAACATCAGTACAAGCAGCAGAAATAGTAATCTCAGCATTCTTACTGTCTTTAATATTATTGTTAATATTATTTATTGTATTACCTTCCAATTTACCCAAAGTAGTGATAGTGGCATTACTAATACCTACCAAGCCACCGACTGCTCCACCATTGGCAGTGATAGCAGTACCAACTTGGTTCTTAGTAAATGTAGCCAAACTTGGGCTGTTGGTGCCATCACCTATCTGACCTATCAGACCACCAGTAGCCGTATTACCAGAGATGCCGTTAGTTGAATTAACAATGCTGTTAGATACACTGACAGTGCCAGTTGTCTCAATCATTCCGACTAATCCACCTGTGATACTATCGCCAGAAATATTTGCTGCACCAGTTATCTTGTTGTTATTTAACTCAATATTCTTAGAACCGCCCTCTATTTTGCCTATCAGGCCACCAACTGTAGACGAACCTTCTACAGCACCACCAGAGATAGTAAGATTTTGGATTTTCCCTGCACTAATATCGCTACCTGCGCTAGCATCCCCAGTCATTACACCGAATGCAAGACCAGCATTAGCACCAAACACCACTTTTCCTTCACCATTACTCAGTGTTAGACCAAGTCTAGTGCCACTAAATGTACCATTCATATATCCGATAATACCACCAGCGTTTCCACCATCTGCATTTATATTGAAGTTGGTTCCATCAAATACACTAGAAGCGTTATATTCTAATGTACCATTTAGACTACCAATTACGCCGCCAGCGTTTTCACTTGAAGTCGCTGTGATATTTACAGTATTAATAGTTACTGCTCCACCAACGGTTATTGTACCATTCGCCAAACCTACCAAACCACCAGCATTACCTGCCGATACTCCAGTTATTGATATATTATTAGCTTTCATTGTATTTCTAGTCTCTATTGTAGAACCATCGGCAGCAGAACCTACCAAGCCGCCAGCATTAGTTGCATTTTGAATATTAATGCTTTCTACGGTAATTGATTCATTAATTAATAATTTGGCATTGCCTCCTAATAATCCTACAATACCGCCAGCATTAGATCCTTTTGTAATTTCTAGTACTTGCGCTGTAATTGAAGAGTTAATAATTAATTCTTTGTTACTACTAACTTGACCTGCTACACCGCCTGCATTAGAAGTGTTACTTGGTTCTATTACGGTACCAGTATTCGGATTGCCTGAAGTTGCGGTGAAATATGTATTAGTTATTGTTAATTTATTTCCGACCAAGCCAATAATAGAACCTATATTCACTGCAGTATTTACTGTCACTTTGCCTGCGCTGCCTGATGTTGAATCATTAATTTTAATCACTGCAGTATTAGTACCCAATATTCCACCTGCATTAGAAGATCCTGTAATATCGGCAGAATTGACAATCGCACTATTAATAGTTGCAGCAGATTGACCTGCAATACCACCCGCATTACTTGCTGCGGTTATCTTACCACCATTGATCGTGATGTTATTAATATTGCTATTTCCATTAACTACTGCGGTCTTGTTGATAACACCGAATGCAAGACCTGCGCTGTCAGTAGCAGTGACTGAATTGTTTTTGTCAACATCGGTAGGACTAGTAATTGTAATAGATTTATTTGCTGGCGCGCCAAAATTCATTGTGCCAGTTATATTACCAGCCAAGATACCTGCATTAG
>CAMEKS010000013.1 GCA_945921465.1 uncultured Clostridia bacterium
ACACATAGATTGTTTCCTTCGTCATATTATCTCAAGGTGTCTAACGACTACTTTGTATAATATTCCTCGGGCACAATCAATACAAACTGTAGTGGGTAATATTTGCTTAGTGTTGCTGGTCTACTGACTAATGCTTAACTAAGGTATATATTGCTATATGTTTGGTGTTTAGTTAATGACCAAAGAAATTGAAATAATGGAATTTTAAGTGCAAGTAGCCTAGAGCATAGTCTAGGCTATTTGGCTGATAAGAGGAGAAAACTTATGAATTATGCGACCGTCAAAGAGCATGATACTGCCAATGGCTATGGCGTAAGAGTTAGTCTATTCGTCAGTGGTTGTACTCATCATTGCAAAGGATGCTTTAATGCAGTGGCGTGGGACTTCAACTATGGGCAACCTTATACCAAGGATGTAGAAGACAAAATTATTAGGTTGTTAGACCGCGATTATATTAGGGGTTTGTCTTTGCTAGGAGGAGAACCTATGGAATTGGTTAATCAGCCAGACATTGCCAGGTTGCTACGAAGAGTAAGAAAGGAATTGCCCAACAAGGACATTTGGTGCTATTCGGGATATACTCTAGACAAAGACTTAATAGAGGGTGGTGTGGCTCATGGTGAATACACTGACGAAATTTTGTCATATCTAAATGTATTGGTAGACGGCGAATTTGTAGAAGAATTAAAAGACTTGAAACTGAAATTTCGAGGTTCGGCTAATCAGAGACTAATAGATGTGCCTGCTACATTGCGAGAGGGCAAGGTTGTAACTTTTGAATAACAAAAAAAATATAGAGGCAATATGTCAAATTTATGACACCAGATGCCTCTATTTTTTGCAAAATTGTGATAAGTTAATTATTTGCTGCTTAGTAGAACAGTTGAATATTTATTATCTGTATTTTACTAGGATAATTTACTTATACATTCAATATGTGTCAGATTGCTTGCCGCTGATTAAAATATTTGCCACAAGAATATTCAAGTTAGTAAGATGTGTAATTTGAAAGAATTATATATTAAATGTTTAAGAAGTGTTATATTTTTTGACTTAAATAGCGTTATAGGTTATAATCAAGAAGTAGAGTATGCTAGGATTGCTTGTGTACTAATTAATAGGAGAGATGAAAAAATATGGATAAACAATATAAATCGCTTTTTACGCCTTGGAAGATTAGGAATGTTGAGATCAAGAACCGAATCGTGCTGTGCCCTATGGGTGGCACATCGTTATTTGGCTGGATGGAGCCTAATCATTTTGACAAAGTCGCTGCTGATTTTTTCTTAGAAAGGGCAAAAAACAATGTGGGACTAATTATTCCAGGCATTGCACCACTTAAGGATACACTGGGTGGAAGATGGCTGTACAAGAACAAAAAAATGTTCCGAAAGTTGAAGGATTATATGGAAGAAATCCATAAGACCGGTGCGAAATTATTTGTGCAATTGACTGCAGGCTTTGGTAGGTCATTTGCCATAACCAATGCATTGGTGCCTATTGCCAAAAGCAAATTCCTTAGCGGTTTAGTCAAGCCAATAATGGACTTAAGATATGCTTGTGCTGCGCCTAGCGAGTTGCCAAGTAGGTGGGACGAGACATTACAATGTAGGGCGTTGACTAAGAAAGAGATAGATGATATGGTGTATGCATTTGCTCAGACCGCAAAATTGTGCAAAGAGGCAGGTGTAGATGGTGTAGAGGTTCATGCAGTGCACGAGGGCTATCTATTAGACCAATTTACATATGGTTATACCAATCATCGTACTGACGAGTATGGTGGAAGTTTTGAGAATAGATATAGGTTTCCTGTAGATATTGTCAAGGCTATCAAGGCAGAATGTGGCGAAGATTATCCAGTTTCACTTAGATATTCGGTAGAATCTAAGACAATCGGTTTTGGCGAAGGTGCATTACCCGGAGAGAAGTACAAAGAAGTCGGCCGTGCAATGAAAGAAAGCGAAAAAGCCGCTAAATATTTGCAAGATGCAGGGTATGATATGCTTAACGCAGATAACGGCACTTATGATGCCTGGTATTGGGCGCATCCTCCTATATATATGCCTAAGAACTGCAACCTAGACGATGTGGCTCATATTAAGGAGTTTGTAGATATTCCTGTTGTATGTGCTGGACGAATGACCCCTGAGGATGGCGCCAAGGCTGTCGCAGAGGGAAGAATAGATGGCGTGGGTGTCGCAAGGCAATTCTTGGTGGACCCAGAGTGGGTAACTAAGTTAAAAGAAGATAGAATAGAAGATATCCAACCTTGTATTTGTTGCCACAATGCTTGCTTTACTATGGCTCATTACAAGGGCGTGGCTAACGACCAAGCATTTGACGATGTAAGGCATATGAGCCGTTGTGCACTTAACCCTAAGACGATGCAAGGACACAAATATGACATCATTCCTACTAAAAAGCCTAAGAATATAGCCATAATTGGAGGTGGCGTTGGAGGAATGGAGGTGGCAAGAATTGCGACTCTTCGTGGACATCACGCAACTATATATGAGAAGACAAGCCAGTTGGGCGGCGTGTATATTGCTGCAGCTGCTCCTTCATTTAAGGAGAAAGACCGAGAACTATTGGCTTGGTATAAGAGACAAATTGACAAACTTGGCATCAAAGTTATATATAATTATGAGGTTAAGAATATTAACGACTTGGTTGCTGACGAGATAGTTGTGGCCACTGGTGCAACACCTAGGAAGTTGAATATAAAGGGCATTGAGAATAGTATTGAGGCAGTAGACTACTTATTGAGTAAGACCGATGTGGGCGACAATGTGGTAATAGTAGGTGGAGGCTTGACTGGTTGCGAGATTGCATATCAGTTGCACCTAGAGGGTAAAAAACCTGTAATCATAGAGGCAAAAGACGACCTAATGAAGCAAAGAGGCCTGTGTCTAGCCAATTCTAGTTATCTAAGAGATTATTTCAAGCATAAGAAAGTGCCTGTATATCTAAATACCACAGTTGATGAGATTGAGAAAGGGAAAGTGACAATTAAAGATTTGACAAATAGTTCAACCAAGACTATCAAGGCAGATAATGTAATTATGTCAGTAGGATATATTCCTAAACCTATTGCCAAGGCTGGCAAACACATACATATAGTGGGTGATGCTAATGGCGTAGGCAATTTGCGAACAGTAATATGGAGAGCATGGGAAGTGGCAGAGAAACTATAGCAGTTTGTGTGCATTTATAGTTAATTTTGCGAATAACTACAATGTTTGCGATTGCTATTAATGCAATAGCAATGCTAAAGCGTATAAATTCATTATTAGTATTGTATGAAATGTAAAACTATTAGCAAAATGTGTGTCTAATTAACCATTTAAGCGATAGAAATTAAAACAAAAAGCGTATATAGGATATAAACTTTTGCATCAAGTTCCCCAATTGATATTGGCTAAGAAAGAGAAAATAACTAGAAGTTGTTAATTATATTAATATGTTTAGCGTTTTAGTAAACAACAAAAAATGTAATAGAAGTGATATTATGCCTTCTAAAACTTCAAAAAAGCAGACAATCTGGTCTGCTTTTTTGTTGACAAATACTATTATAATGCAATGAATATATAATTAAAATTGAATAATTGATAGATGAATAAATATATACTAGTGTATTGCCAGTTTTAGAAAACACACTTATTAGAAAAATTTATTGAAAAAATCTAACGGAAGGCTGCTTGCAATATTGCTGATTAAAAAGTGTAGCTAGTTAAATTAATGTATATTTATGCATTAATACTATTATTTGATATAGTCGTCTAAGTCAATATTGCTGGCGAAGTCGGGCATTTTGCCTGCCACAATATCTGGTAGGCTGGTGGCAAGTTTTGGTTGCTCAGAATTTGTATCATCTACATTGGTCGCTTCATTATTAATGTCAGTAATATTGGCGCCGCAGCACATCAACTTATTCATTTGAACAGCCATAACATTGTCGCCTTGGTTGATTAAGATTACATAATATCTAGTACGATCATAAGATTCTTCACCTGTATAGAAGGGGTGAAGAGTACGAATATCCACATTGTCTAGCACAATTCCGTATTCGGTGTAATGTACGTTTCCAGAAAAGGTTTGGTCGAATTCTGGCATCTTGCACGAACCTTGAAATTTGTCATTTGTTATATCCAATTGATATCGTTGACTACCATTGACATATTTGACGGATTTGCCGTCTACAGCATGTTTGTCGTAGTCGTAAGGAGTAGGGGTGTCTTGGGTAATTTCACACACTCTTTTGGATAAATTGCTATAGAATTTGTCACTATATTCGGCGATTTTTTCGTTAATTATTTCTACATTCTCGGGGATGGATAGGTCTAGTGGAGTGTATAATGCCTGTAGAGTGGCATAGTCTACTGGAGACAACTCGGTCATAGTATAACTACTGCAAGGGTTGATAAAAGTTGTGTAGTCAAATGTCTTGGTGTACTGTTCGCCTTTGTGTGTGGCATATACATCTGCCATGCCCAATGTATGAAGCATTTCGTGACTAATAACATATTTATATTGATCCGACCTAGTTGTTGCCCAGTTCTCTAATGTGGCATCGTCACATTTTGCATCAATTGCTGCAGTATCTAGATTAATACGATAATCTGTAACCACAGTATTAGGGGATGAGAGTAAGTTAAATCTAGAAGTCGAAATGTTAATTCCATAAATATTGTCGTCGAAATCCTCTGCGCCATACTCAATGACCTTATTACCAAAAATTCTGTAGTTCAATGCTTCGCTATATGGCAGTTGAGTAAAAGTGATATCTGGGTTAATATCTCTGAACAAATCTGTATATTCATTCATAACTTCGGATATATATCCACTTACCTCCTCGCTAAGATTAGGCGAGATTGCATAATATACGGGAGAACCCTTGATATATTGCATAGGAAGATATGAGGTCTCACCTTGAAAGTCGTTATATATTATGTTGTGATAATCTGTTAGCCCAAGAGTGGATAAGTTGGTATCTATTACATCGGGCTTCTTGATATTATCATTATTGGCAAACATTGTAGACTGTATGGCAAATAACAACAATGCGGTGCTAGCTGCCAGCATTGCTATCTGAGGAGATGTTGAATTATATTTTGGTTCTTTATTTTTTTTCATAAATTGCCCCCTATAAATATAATTGATAGTAATGTAAATGAATAATTAAGATTTGCGTTTACATTAATATTTCTAATTCTTCTAACAACCATTTATTTGACAAAAGTTAAAGATGTGACCAGTGTCAAATTATGTGATATGGTGTTATAAACGAACAAATTATTTATTGTACATAGTATATCACATTATTGTCTAATATTCAAGGGGTATATTATTTAAGATTTGATATAATTGATAGTTATCAAAATAAATAATTCTTGTGATTAACATCGTAATAAATCGCAATAAATAGAAAATTGTGTATGATTTATACACAATATTTGTAATTAGGAGTGCTTTACCACTGCACTATTTTCACAAAATTTATGTTTTGCATATTATCTAAATATTTAGTTTATATATAAGATATTAAACTTAATATATAAATCGTTAGGCAAATTGCAAAAAATTTGTTAAAATATCTTTGATATTTTTAGGCAATATTTGGATAATGGAGTCGCTGGGAAAACTCGTGATATTAATTTAATGTAAAAAATAGCGACCTATAGCAACTATTTAGCGACTTAGATACTACAAAGGAGGTTAGGAATAATGAAGGCTAAGCCATTCAAATTGGACAATAATTTTGTCTTAATGTCTCAGTATGTTTTGAGACTAGTTTTGACCTGCTTGGCTACATTGGCTATAACCTTTTTGTTAGATAGATATTCTATTATTAAATTAAACAACACTATGCTAGTAACGATTACATCAATTTTAGAAATGATAGTCTTAATTAAGACTGTCGGCAAAGATTTGGGTCGTGTATTTAGCAGTGAGGATATTAGGGCAATAGAAGAGGGCAGGTCTGCAAATAAAAACAAATTTCTTAGTCTTTTCTTATGTATTATCCAAAATGAAATTAGATATGTTTTGCCATATTATGTGGCTTATGCTGTTTTACGCTCGGTTGGTGGTTCGTTTATAATCAATTCGATTATAGCGTTATTTGCACTTGCTGTAATTATAATGGCGTGGTCCCTTGTAATATATGGTGTATATAGGTTAATAAGTAGTTCTTTGCACTGCACAAGTAAGCGAATGGAAGTATTGATCAAGATTTCTTTGTTAATTGTGTCAGCGTTGTTTTTGTTGTCTAAAGAGGGCGTTATGCTGGGCAAAACCAGTACTAATATTGTAAATTTCTATAACAATATCACTACATTGTTGCAGACTTTTGGTTTAAGTTTTGATAGCAATTTGGCCATATTGGTTAATATTGTTGCCATATTCTTAGTGGTAGAGTGCGTAGTCGCGTGTGTCAAGTTTGTGCATTTGAACACTGAATTAATTATTAAACTAGCTGATGATAACATTGTTGAACTGCCTAGCGACACTAGGGCGGCGCTATTTAATACAATTCGCCCATGTCTTGCGCGAAGTCCTACTGTATAACAAATAAAGATTGTGCTATTTGCGGCCAGTGAACTATATTTTGTATAATCCCTTTATTGATTAAACATTTGTTATGTGGCGGGCATTAAGACTGAGGGCTATATGACCGCCGATAATGAAATAGACAACTGTTATGTCATGCAATAATATTCGTCCATTGGTGCGTAAGTGTGGACTTGCGGTGCTACTAATAAGATAATTATTGCAAAGCATATATAGGTTTAAGCATAATCTTACAAATTTTCGAACAAACACAATAATTAATTGAGGTTTGTTTTGCTTTTTGATGTTTGACGAAAATAGCGTAAGTATATTAAGCAGTATTATAGAGATAATAATCTTAAATATATGCCATAATCAACGATCATTTTCGGTCGTACGATATATTTCGTCATAAAAATATTTGTTTTAACAACGAGGAAATTAATTTATGATATACGCAATTTTGGTATGTGGTGTCGCTATAATCTCCACACTACTAATTTTACTAACCAAGAAATTTCCTGCAAAAACTAGCCTAATTTTGAGAATATTTGCGTACATATTTATCGCTGCATATGTTGTCCGATTGGTTCATAATGATGCATTTGACAGAATTTATGGTGGTTTGTCGGACTATATGTCTACATCTATGATTGCGATGATGATGGGACTAAGGGCTTTGACCATGATATCGGCCATAGTTACATGCATCGAGCCTATTAGGTCGTCAAAAACTTGCAAAGATATTTTAAGTCTATTTGTCCCTATTGTCACAATACTTAATATAATATTTTTTAGACAGCATATTATTGCTTTTGCAGGAACTACCAATATTAATTATGTGTCGATTAGAGCCATTCAGTTTGCCATAGAGACAATGCTGATGGGTGGCATTTCGGCATACTATCTATACGGGTTTGTTACAAACTGGAAGGAGCGAAGATCATCTTTTAGGTTAGGTAGTTTCTTTGCCGTTCTTGGCTTTTTACTACTAGCCTGCTTCCCTGTGGGGATATTCCAAGGACTATTTGGCGAATTTGGCGACGAGGCAACTGGCTTTACATTTACTCATAGAGTAATGCTGTATCTTACTTGCATTATCCCAATTGTTATTTATTTTGCCTATCGTAACAAAGGCGTGGATAGGGCGAGAACAATGCTGATATATCTATCTACAGCGTGCCTAGTACTATTTACTTATACTATCAATATTAACAACCTTAGTTACACCAATTTGCCTTTGCACTTGTGTAACACTGGCGTATTCCTTATATTTATTGCGTACGTATTTAATGTCAAGAGCATTTATTACTTTACATTCTTTGTTAACGTAATTGGTGCGCTATTTGCAATGGTGTTGCCAGATACCGATGGCTCAGTGTTCTTGTTGAGTAATATTCGCTTCTGGGTAGACCATATGTATGTGTTCTTCTTGCCAATTTTGGGAATGGTGTTGAAAGTTTTCCCTAGACCTAATTTCAAGATGATTAGAGGGGCAATATATGTATTCTCAATTTACTTTGTGGCTATGATTATAGCCAACGCATGGATCAACACATTTGCGTCAGTCGACTATTTCTTCTTGCAAGGGGACACTGTATCTAAACATGCTGATTTTCTATATAATTGGCAGCAATTGTACAAATTATCTGTTACCATTAATGGAATAACTTATACTACGGCGTGGGTGTACGATATATTTATATATTTTGGATACATACTTTTGATGTTCATTATATGGATATTCTACGACGCAATATTCAAAACTCAAGATCATTATACTAGACTAATAGAATTACAAAAATCAGATATGCTAGATATACGGGAGTTAAGAAAGAAAATAGGCAACGACATTACTAAACCGATTAATCCTAGAGGGAAAAATATGATTAAGATATCTCATTTTACTAAAATATATGCCGGCAGCGACCGCAAAGCAGTAGATGATTTTTCATTAACTGTCAAGGCAGGCCAAGTATTTGGATTTATTGGGCACAATGGTGCTGGCAAATCAACATTAATTAAGAGCCTAGTAGGCATTCAGTCTATTACATCCGGTTCAATTGAGGTGTGCGGTTATGATATAACTAAGCAGCCGCTTCAGGCAAAGTTGAATATAGGCTATGTATCTGACAACCATGCGGTGTATGAGAAATTGACAGGTAGAGAATACATTAACTATGTGGCAGATCTATATCTTGTATCTAAGGAGGATAGAGAGGCAAGGCTTGCTAGATATGCTAAGATGTTCCACTTAGAGAATGACCTAGACCGAGAGATTAAGGGATATTCGCACGGAATGAAACAAAAGTTGGTGGTTATAGCATCAATTATTCATAACCCTAAGGTATGGGTATTAGATGAGCCATTGACAGGTCTAGACCCAATAAGTAGCTTTCAGATCAAATCATTAATGAGAGAAATGGCTGATGCTGGGCATATAGTTTTCTTCTCTAGCCATGTTATAGAAGTATTAGAGAAACTGTGTGACCGTGTGGCGATTATTAAGCAAGGGCACTTGGTTGGCGAGTACACCAGCGACCAATTAAAGACTAAGAAAATGTCACTAGAGGATATCTATCTAGATGTGGCAGACGAAGCAGTGACGAGTGATGTAAAGAACACAATAGTCACTGGAACGACCAATTCCAAATAATTATGTAAGAGGAAAAAATATGTTTGAAAGAATTAAAATATTGACCCTCTTGCAATTAGGGGGCAAAAGCAGAAGGCGTGCACACACCAAGAATCAGACTATAGTTAATTGCCTAATCAAGGCACTGATTATATCAGCAATCACTGTAGCGATATATATGGTGCTAGGATTGATTAAGTCTACTCTGTCATTTCCTATTAACAAAAGTGTGCTAACATTCTTGCTATTTGTATCCCAGTATATAGGGATACTAACTTGTACAGTATCGCTATCTTCGGTGCTATACAGCAGTCGTGATAATGCGATACTATTATCCTATCCTGCCAAACCAAACGAGGTGTTTGTGTCTAAGTTGGTGGTGGCGTATTTGGGAGAATTTAACAAAAATTTGTATTTCTTGTTCCCAGTATTCTTCAGTTTTGGGCTATTAAATGGCTGCGGAGTATGGTACTTCATATCTAGTATTATTATGTTACTATTTATGCCAATATTTCCAGTATTTATAGGTGCGTTATTGTCAATTCCGCTGCAATATATCAAGAAACTCCTTAACCGTTTTCCGATAGCATATGCTATTTTGATACTGCTAGTAGTAGTGGCGTTGTTCTGGGGAGTTGCGGCATTCGTTGCGATAATCCCTAAGCCCCTAAGACTGCTGGCAATGTATAATAGATTTATTAATGGATTCCTTACATTCGTAGCATCCGCCAACCAATTTGGATTATTTTATAACTTTATGACCAATATTATGTATTCGGTCAATATCGGGCTTAATCTGTTATGGCTAGTATTGATTGTGGTAGGTATAATGCTTTTAACAAATTATGTATCTATGCCGCTTTACTTCAATTTGGCTAGCCGCAGCAATGAACACGCTGTGAAATCTAAAACTAAAAAGATTAAAATACAGCCAGCAAGGCCAACACTTCTTGCATTCTTAACCAAAGAGGTTAAGTTGACGTTCCGTAATATTAATAAAGTTATGAACGATTATTTTCTAATATTGATGATGCCGGTAGTGTTGTACATTATGAATGTGGCATTTAGTGCGATTGTAGTATCTAGATTGGGTCAGTGTATGATAACGGGGTTCAATGTCTTAGTAGGTATGGTTATGGTAACCGCCTGCAACACACAGAGTGCCACTGCTATCACTGTAGAGGGTGGAGAGTTTGTGCTGCTTAAGACGGCTCCATCTAAGACTTCTAATATGGTGTGGGCTAAGATGTTAATCAACGTGGCAATCAGTACATTCTTCATTTTTGCTAGTGCAATTATGATGAGCGTGTCTCAGGCAGTAACTATTCAACACACATGGTTAATTTTCTTAACTATAGCACTTGCCAATTTCTCACATATATTGTGGTCATTCCAGTTGGATATAACCAATCCAAGACTAAGAGACTATGCAGAATCTGGCAAATTAGACGGCAATCCCAATGTCAACAAATCGGTACGAATAGGGCTATTGATAGGGCTGGTATTTGGGATATTCTCTATAATTTTGCTTAACGAGAATATGACAATAGGTTGGGTAAAAATAATATGCATAGCTTTGGCGTTGCTAATATTCAGACTACTATTGTTTGTCAAGAACCTTAAAGTATTCTTCAAAAGGATAGAATATTAGGAGGTGGCTATATGAGTAAGAAAGTATCACTAATGCTATCTATAGTTGTAGCATTGTTTGGCATAATATTTGTATCTGTCTACGGCAAATTACCAGAAAATCTATATCCTAAGATATATATGAAAGAATTATATTTTCAGGATCAATATGTAGACGAAGTGTCCAAGAATGGCAACAAAATTATATATTTTGATGTATCGCAAGATAATCTTAGCATTAATTTGTATAACATGGTTGCTTATGCTCCATTAGACACAACAGATATAACTATAAGTTTCTCGGTGGACAAGCCAGAGATGGCGACAATTACCCGCACAGGGATGTTGACCATCGGCGAGGCCCAGTGGCGAAAATTTGTGGTAATTGAGGTAACGATTAAGTCGATGGACGGCTCGGAACTGAGCGACAAAGTAATGATAGTTAATCAAAATCAGAAAGACAATAATCATGAGATTTACGATGGCGATGATTGGATAATTTAGGTTATAGATGTTATTCTTTTGCTGGCAACAGCAAGGTAGAGACGATGGATATAACAATCTCACTTTTGAACAAATCAAGTGGACAAAAAATAGTGAAGCAAAAAAGTTGGGTAGACAACAGATAATATCGTAATGATCAGTTTTTCCCACTTAGCTTCATACATTGCAGTCGCTTTAGCAATTATTTATCATTTAACGAAGATATTGTGGAGGTAGTTAGGCGACTTGAGATAATTGAATTATATAGAAATGTTATAATCAAATCAGATGATAACAATATAAATTAAAATATATACAACATATTTGCACATAATAATTAAGACAAAACTATTAAATAAATAAATTTTATAGGAGAATAATAATATATGAACAAAGCAAAGAAAATTGCAGTTGTAGGTGCTGTGCTTGCTGGCACTGCCATAGGTATGGTAGGATGCGGTGAGGTATATGTATCATTTAACGGCTATGATAATATAGAGAAGTGGCAATACAACAAAGGAACTTTCTTAGAAGATATTGATTCGCAATTGGCAGGCGTAACCAGAGCTGGATACAAGGTAGAGGGCGTATATCTAGATGCTGATTTTACAAGGCCTGTTAGCAATATTGCGGAAGTCAAAGGCGATGTTACGCTATACATCAAATGGGAATTGGCAGATATTACAATTAGGTTTGATGCCAATGGTGGTGTAGGCAATATAGCTGAACAAACTATCAAATATACTCAGTCGGCTAGATTAAATGATGCGGCTAATGCTTTTACCAAGACAGGTCACAAATTTACTGGCTGGAATACCAAGTCGGATGGAACGGGAAAAGCTTATAGCAATGGTGCGTTATTTAATATGGATAGCACTAGTACCGTAACATTATATGCACAATATAATGCACAACCATATACAGTCAATTACAACAAGAATAGCGATGAGGCTACAGGAACTATTGCTAACAGCCAAGTAACATTTGGCACAGAATTTAGTGTAACTAATAAAACATTTGATAGAGTTGGTTATGATTTCGTCGGCTGGAACACCAAGGCAGATGGCACAGGCGCCCAATACAATGCTGGCGACAAGATCACACTAACTCAAGAGGGCGTTACTCTATATGCTATGTGGAGTGCAAGATCATTTGACATTGTCTATGATAAGGCCAGTGATGAGGCGACAGGAACTATTGCCGGATTAGATTCTGTTAAGTACAATTCTATGTTCCTGACTAGCGAGGGTGGATATACCAGAGTAGGTTATGGTTTGGCTGGATGGAGTACCGAGCCTAATGGTCAAGGTGTTAGATTTGGTCTAGGCGACAATGTTGTCCTTAATGTTGTTCCTACTAGCGGCGATACAATCACACTATATGCTATATGGGAGGCTAATCCATCTGTTACAGCCGATGATTTGTACAAGACTGTTACTATGGATAGTCAGACATATGACTTAGCAATGGTTGTGGGCAAATCTTATTCTTTTGACACCGTAGATGTCGAGTCTATAACTAATGCCTCCGAAGATGGCGTGGCTACAATATCCAATGGTGTTATTACTATTAACAAAGCCGGTACTTTTACTGTATGTCTGGCAGAGAAAGAAGACAACGCGGTTAAGTTCAATTACACAGTTGTGGCTATGGGTACTGATTACTCTATTTCTTATTGGAATATGGACGATGCCAATAACCCTATGGAGATTAAATCATCCAATGTGGGTGGATATCAGTTTATGGATATGGCTGCATACAATACTTATACTTCTTATACATACAATGATGGCTACAAGAATGGCGGCAATTTGCCAGGCATTATCAAGGCAGGTCACGATGTGGCTCTAGCTTTGGCAGATGGGGCATATATAGGTGGCGTATGGACGCCTGCTGGCACAATTGTAACTTCACTTCCTGCCAAGACTTTTGGCGATATCAAACTAAAAGTAGTTGGCACACCAAAAGATTATTCTTATAGATTTAATGTATGGGATAGCGAAAATCACTATGCGGATTCAACAGTTACCATCACTGCCAAGTACGGAACAAGCGATTGGACTACTGCTACAGGTTACACAGCAGAACTTAACAATCCAGGCGCAATAGATGGCTATATTTTCGCAGGTTGGTACATTAGCAATAGCGATTATTCTGAGGAAAAGAAGTTTGACGGCAAGTTCGACAACCCAGATAGCCCAACAATCGATGTGTATGCTAGATATATTAAGATTAGTGATTTAGCAATTCCTGCCAATGTGGCTGTATCTAATGCACAGATTATTAGTTGGAATGAAGTGACTGCTCCTACTGGCTTTGATGTGCAATATATGGTAGTAATAGGCACCGATGAATACACGACCAATACCAATTCTTTCGACGCATCAACTATTATCGCATATAGTGGCGAATATACTATTACAGTTAGTGCTAATTACACTATTAGTAATACAGCTATCAATTTTGCTACTTCGCAGATTAGGACTTCTGCCGAGATTAGGTACGAATACACCAAAGCAAATAACGGCATTGTACGTGTTAATGTCGGTGACGAAACTGTTAAATTGGTAATGTATACCGATATGAAATACGAGTGGAAATATTCGGATAAGGATTCTAGCAACTTGATTACTATAGAGACCGAGGACAAGAATTTAGTAAAATACAACAAAACAGTAAAAGGAAATACTGCAACAGTAACCATTACTACAACATCTAATACAGGAACATTCTATATGATACAGGGTGAAAAGCGTAGATTGGTAGAAGTGGTAGAGAATATTACTGCTGTATCAGTAGGCGAAAGCTATAGTAATTATGTCAACTCTACTGGAGAGAGTAGTACATTCTTGGACAAAGCACAGATGTCCGTATCGGGGGATTACTTGGTAGGTACAGGTAATGCATTTAAGTTCGATGTTAAACTATACAGAAATAGCGAAACAGAAAGTGGTTATTCCACCACTTTTGATATGTCTAACGAAGAGTATACTACATTCGTATTCGAGGTAGAGACCGGCGAAGATAATTGGGTCAACGCAGATGGGCTATATTATTATCCTGCCAAAAACACATTTAGCACTACTTTAGAATCTGGCGGAATTGCAACCAAAGTTACTCGTAATGGCGAAGAGTTTACATTTAATGAGGGGCTAGATGGCGTTCGTTATAGAGCAACTATGTACCTTACATATTCTCGTGCAGGCAATACTACAGACAATATTACCCTAGTTAAGCAGGGTGACAGGTATGTCTTGGCAGACACCGAGCAGGTTAAGGACAACAAGTGCACATTCGTATTTACTATTAATAATGGTGTCAATGTATATACATCTGATGAATTAAAGGCCGCTTATGGCAATTTCGATATTCATTGCATTAATATTCATAGAGACATCAAGGCAACACTAGACTATTGCCAGATGCAGGCAAATGGATCGCCTATTAATGTTCAGTCAGATTATGTATATGACAATGCAGATACGACTAGCAACAATGCCTCCGATGGCGTTACTGGCAGAAAAACTGATGGCAACATATTTAAGCGTGTATCCAGAAATGCAGCCAGAGACTTGGGTGATGCCAATGCAAGTGATTTAATTATTGTTAATGGCAACTATTGCTCAGTTGATGCATATGATGTCGCTCCAATCAATGTATATGGTTCTGCAGGTAGTGCGGGAAGTGATGGTATCAATGGCTGTACTGGTACTCAAGTTTGTCTTGGGTATGAAGACTATATTAGACCTCAGACGGGTATCTTCCGTTATCAAGTGCCTTATAACAATAGTACAGCAATATTTAATTCTATTAATATAGAAGGTAATCGTAAAGGCGAAAAAGTTATTAAGTTGCCAGAAGTGACTGATCCTAATTATTCAAAAATGTTCCACAGAATGGATGTAATGAATTCTGGGTCATTAGTCGGAATATTTAATGAGAATAGCCGAATTATGGTCAACAACTGTAATTTCACCAAAGTATATCATGCAGTGCGTTCGGATAGTGCTGGCGACAGCGTAGATTATGCGGGAGGACGTAAGTCTACCTCCGAATTTAACTACTGCAAGATAACTGGTACATACGATGCAGCAATTTATGGTTGGAATATATACGAGGCAAGAGTATTTAACTCTGTGATAGAGAATAGTGATGGCCCAGCAATCTCATTCTCTGATACATTTGCCAACAAACCTATATTGTATCTAGACAAGAATACAGTAGTGGACAACTTTGTAGAGGGTACGGGTGGATTCTTTGCCAAATGGAATCTATCTCAAATTGCGGCTAAGTTTAAGTCCCAATTGCAGGGAACTGTAAGTGATTGGGGATATAGTGTGCTACAGAATAAATCGAATTCAGAAATGTTTAACTTTGTATTCTGCTATAACCCAAGCGAAGCGGTGGGTGACCCAGATGCGCCTGATTATTTCAAAAATTATGGTGTCAATACCAACGTGGGTGGAACCAAAGTATTGTGCGATGCCGCAGACCCTAGATCTATAGGCAATGTATATGACGAGAGTGGTAATATCATTGCTGGCTACTATTTTGATGGTGGTGTAAGCACTGTAGCGGATAATATGCGTAATATGGACTTCTTATCTTCTAAAGATGACAGAGTGAGGAACGGAATGTATGCGTTCGCTGAGACCGATGCTGTATCTACCGATGCTTTTGCTGCATTGATTAATGGCACCACTACATTGCTAACAGAGATGGCTAGTGCCGCTGATGTAACCAAGACTAACGCTATAAGATATGCAGGATATGTACAGGCTATGGATATGGTGACTAAGATGTGCAAAGATAATAATGTGGCTGTTTTGCCAGAAGATATAATGCAAAAAGCCGCACTAACAATGTATAGTCTGGGAAGCAATGCTACCCAAGAGGCTGTTATTGCTGGCTTAAAGAGTATGGGTGTGACAGATGAAGAATTGGGCACATATGGTGCGTCATTACAAGTATTAATGATAAATTATGCCAAGACTCTATTAGAATTATTCCCATATAAGACTTCAAGCCCATTTGTAGGACGCAACTGCTTAGAGTTATGCTTAAATGCGTATGATGCTGACAATAGTCAATTTGTAGGTAACCCTTGCGCCAATGTAAGCGATGCTAATGTATTAAAATTGGTAGAAGAGATAATTATAGCCAATACAACGACTGTAATAGAGAACGGTTATACCGAGGCTATAGTAAAAGCATTGAAGGATAAGGGAATGGCAACAACTGTAACCAACTATTTGCTTGCCAAAGGTTCGGACAAATTAGTTACATACTTAATGTTTAGATTGGGCTATGATATGAGCGTGGGTAATAATGATACCGAGACTATGATACAAGTTGCAATGCCATTTGGTACCAATGCTGCTACTGGCGAAAGTTCTTCATACAAAACACCACTTGTTGTAATTTCTACAACAGGAAGTGCTATTACTAACGAGAAATGGAGTATGAATATTCCTGCGGCTCCTCAAGAATAATTGTAATATTATTGATAGTAGTCGAATGACGCTATTGGATAAGATGGCGAATGAGGCAATGTATGTGTTAACGATATTAGTCGACCTTAATAAATGATAGCGTATATTAGGCAGCCCGACATAGTGTGGATAACAATATATTCAATATAATAGAGTTAACAATTTATTTTGTTAATATATATTCATATAGCAACAAATAGCCCCTAGCGATAATTATGTCGCTAGGGGATATTTGTTTTATGATTTCGGCAATCAATATATAATATTACTATTATTTAGTAATTAGAACTCAATGTTTAATTATTTGTATAATAATACAATCAATATAACGTTAACTTGCCATTCATCCGGTAGTAACTTATTAATATAATCGCAAATCTGCTATAAAAGATTGGCAATATTATTAAATATTCTATATACTGTAGACTTGATTACGCTCGCAACTCTGTAAGCTAATCGCAACCACCGCTATTACTAGCGGCATCCTGATTGAAATAACTTCAGTGATATACAAGTAGCCCATTAAGTAATTTTATCCATTGTCTATCAGTTTTACATCTATAAGGAATAACATATCGTCTATTGGATTTTTGGTGTCTGGTATGGTAGATAGGTAGTTGGTCCAATCCTCGCTATATAGCCTATAGTATTGTTTTGTTAATCCAAATAGGTCTATATTGTTAGATTTTGCCCAATTGATTAGATTGGTATAGTTTTCGGCTATTTTGTCTATCAATACATTTCTAAAAGAGTCGGTTATTTGTGTATCAACTATTGAGATAGAATCTATACTATAGTAGTGGGCAGCAATTTCGGACAACTTACATTTTGCATTTAACGACACACGAAAAACTGGCCTAGAGTCAGCAAAGAAATATGAGTAACTGACTGATTTTTGTGTCAATTCGACTACAAAATCGGCATTATTGATAGAATGTGAAGAATAGTTGTTGATAGTAATTGACCCTTTTTTGATCTGGTCAGAGAACAAATTCATTGCCTCAACTTGCGATTGAGACATCTTGTGTGTCATAGTTCCTCGCTGCATTACAGCGACTTCGCCAGAATTAACAATCTCCAATTTTGCAGGGCCCTTTGCGCCACTAGACGATGTAGTCTGGTCGGAGGTTGTCGACTCACTTGAGGCATCAGGAGAATTAGCGTTGCTAGAATTAGAATTAGCACCACTTTCGTTGTTGCTACTTCCACCGCCCTCGCCACTTTCTTGCGCGTCTCCCGATTTGACATTAATTATTGGCAAGAAACTAGTAGATGCTTCGTCAAAATATTGAGCGTGAAAGCTCTCTAAATCTATATCTAGAGTAAATTGATGATTTTGGTTATAGTCTAGAATATTCTGCAGCGATATACTCAAGGAATTGCTTTCTTCCTGTTGGGCCTGCAACAGTTCTTTTGGAGTCTCACTGACGACTAGCAGAGAGTTGGTAGATAGATTATTAGTACGTGTAAAGAAATCTAGATATTGCATTGCACCATTTTGTGCAACGGTATCTGATATGATAATCAGCGCACAGTGCGACAGCCCTGCTCGTTTGCCAGTTTTTGCCTCTAGGCTGCTAAGGCAGTCGGATACATTTTCGCCCAATGCTGTTACTACTGTATAACTTTTGTTAATATCTGAAGTGGATTGAGGAGCAAGATACATAATAGATAGTTCCAATTGCTCAGACTTGGGCCTGGTATCGTCTACATCCAGTCCAACCATCACCACTATAGCAGTTCGTTCTCCCTCGGATGTCTTGTATATAGCACTGGGAAACATAATAAGTATTAATATTAGGATTGTATAGAATATTTTGTTTTGTCGCAATTTGGATAATACTTTTATCATTTCTGCCCCTCCTCGATCGCTTGTTTGTTGGTAGGCAGGGCAGGTGGGTTAGAATGAGGCTTGCGTATTCGATATATCAGTAAGCATAATAGTAGTAACAAAGGAATGCCTATCTGAACAACGCATGCGAAAATACTATAACCTTGACTTAGCACAAAAGAAGCAATATTTTGCAATGTAAAATTTCCAAAAATCAGTGTTAATCCTGTGATAATGACTAATATCAGATGAGAGTGTTTGCTAATTTTTTGTGGCAACAGATAAATTAGGCTTTGGTTAAAACAATATGCATAGACTGACATCTGCACCACCATAGTAATTAGCCACGAGAATACTGCAATCCACTCTAGTCTGCTAACAGATACTGCCAGGTCGATATATAGCGTTAGATCGGCTATAGCCAAGTTTTGATTGACCACCGAGTAACCAAAATTGCATAGAAACACGATGTAGAAGTTGGCAATAGTGGTGATGCCTAGTAATGCAAAAGTTATTATGTGCCTAGTTGAGTGCTTGGTGTATGCAGTATTGCCCAGAAAGAATATTAGAATGGTATAATCACCAAATCCAACTGCACACTTAAATCCGGTGTCTACCAGTGGTTTAGCCCCGTTGGGAAATAGTGGGAGCAGGGCGGTAAAGTCTGTATTAGTTACAGTAATTAGCATAACCAGTGTAATGGCGAAAAAGACAATCCAGAAGAGTACTTGACCACTTCTGCCAAATACCCTTAGCGACTTAGACACCACAAAATATAGGAACGCCAATGTTACGATAACATAATATATCCAGTTGATTTCGTCATACAATACTTGCTCCAAAAAGTTGTATGTGGACATAATCATTAATATTGTTTTGATGGCAAAATACACCAGTATCATAGCGACCAATACTTTGCTAATAACCAAACCAAAGCATTCTTCCATAATATTGACGAAAGTTTTGTTAGGATATCGCTTCATAATAGCAAGATAACAGAGAAGCAACGAGAAGTCGATAGTCAATACTCCTATTACGGTAATGTATCCGTTGGTGCCTGCATAGAAATAGATTATTGCTGGCAACAGAACTGCTTTGATAGCTATTATAGAGAAGAATAGTAATGTCCCTACTTGTTTAGAGGATATAGAATTATTCATTATTTCATCCTCCTATGGTTTTGGTTAGGGATGCTCTTAGGCCTTGTTTTCATCTTGGTTAGGTCGGACTTGGTTAAGAAATCTTTTAGGTCGCTATCTACCCTAGGTGCTAGAGGTGCAAGATATGGTGTGCCATAAGCATCGAAATCATTGAAGTAGAATATTATAAATAATACCCCCAATAGAACGCCATAGAAGCCTAACAACCCGCCAGCAAATACAAATAGTATTCGAGTTATTGAGAATTGTGCCGATTGGTCAGGAACCACATATAGGGCAATACTGCTTAGGGCCACTATCATTACAGCAGGTGGAGATATTATGCCCGCTTTGACGGCTGTATCGCCTAATATTAGTGCTCCTACTATACTCATTGCTTGTCCCAGATACCTTGGCATTCGCAGACTTGCTTCGTACAAGATATCAAAAAGTATGAGGACGAATAATAATTCTAGCAGAGGAGTTAGGGGTAAATTTTGAGTGCTGTTAAGAAGAGTAATCAAGTATTTTAGAGGCAATGCTTTGTAATGATACAATTCTACCGCTATGTATAGCCCAGGCAGAACTGCAGTAATAAAGATGCTAATTAGTCTAATCATTCTAAAGTACGATACGTGACTTTTTTCTCGATAATAATCGTCACTGTGCTGCATATCCTCAAATAATAGATATGGCAGCGTTAGCACAATTGGGCTGCCGTCTACCACTATGGCCACTCTGCCTTCTAATAGTTTTGCGCACGCTATGTCGGGTTTTTCGGTAGAACCGACTTGCTTGAATATACTTGCTCGCCTAGTCTCTAGGAATTGGGCAATGTAGTAAGAGTCTATTACGCCATCTATATCTATCCCTTTGATTTTGGATACTATACTCTGCACAACATCGTCTGCCGCAATGCCATCTATATACACCACACTGACATTGGTACGCGTACGTCTGCCTACAGTCAGATTAATAGTCTTTAGGTCAACTGACTTAATTATCTTCTTAATAGCCGCCAGATTGGTTTTGTAGTTCTCCACAAATCCACTTCTTGGACCCTTAATTACTGCATCTGTAGGTGGTTCGGCAATGGCACGCTCTTTGATTTTGTCGGCTTGTATAGTAATAGCAGAGGTGCAGTTATCACATATCAGCACTGCCTTGCCAGCCAGTATCTCACCAATTAGTTGGTCAATATCCTCAGATGTAGATATCTCGCTAAATACCAATATTTCTTTTTGCAAAGTATTAAGCAAATTATTTTTTGGCAACTTGGTTTGCTTCAGAATTGGATTTATTACCAATTTGCTCACATTCTCTGCGTCGCACAATCCTATAATATAGAACACGCAGAAATGCAATTTGCCAACACTTATTTCACGCTTTACTAGATCTTCTCGGTTGTTAAATTCTGATGTAATAATATTAACATTATCTATATATTTTTTACTTAATTTTCTCATACTTTTAGTCTTTGAATTTTGACCAAAAATATTCGTTGAGAATATATTATCTGTGATTACAAATTTTTGAGTAATGATACAATTTATTGATTAAAACTAATAATTAGTTATTTCTGAAGTATCATATAATTACAATATCGAAAGTTAGAGACATACGTACCCCAATTGATTGCTTGTATAATTGATGTTGATTCAATCAGAACGCCGCAAGCATTTGCGGGAGGTTGTGGCAGCCCAATTACAGATAGATATATGCTTTGTATCAACAAAAAAACCACACTAATTAGATATGTGGCTTGTTGTTAATATTTGTGTACAAGAGTCGGCATTGGAGTATTTCATTAGTTCGTATAGTTTGCCATACATTCTGGCTTTGTTGATATGCTCTCTTGTTAGTTTGGTAAATGCCCTTACAATCACTTCACCGTTGTTTGCTAATATTGCTTTGGTAGTGGTGCGGTGTAGTAATGTAGGTATATCGCAAACTATTTTTTGAGGCAAAGTGTTTGTAGCAGATTTGGCGTTGATGGGGTTGCTAATCTCTACGGTTATATTGTTATAGTCGGCTTTTGGTCGTGGGACACCCTTGGGCCTGTAACTAGATATTCGCCCTGACTGTCCTGCAGCAGATATAATGCATAGATCTTGAGATATTTGCAAAACGTCCTTCTTAGTATATTCTTGTCCGTTCGTAAGTACTAATTTTGCAAGAACTAGTTTGTCGAAATAGGCATCTTTGATTGCACCAAGATATTCGCCATCTATCGAATAACACTTGATACCAAGAATAGTGCTACAGCCAAGCAGTTGGCAGTCTAATGTGTCCTTAAGGTGCAAAACGGACGCGTTGCGAATGGTTATACAATCTTTATCACGCGCAATAAGGTCTCTTGTTGCTATTAGATAGGTTAAGCCATTGTGCAAGATTTGTACATATTTTAACTTTAATCCTTTGGCAATATAGAAGAAATCAACCTTGCCCATTTCTTGGCAGTCGTATATTGAGATAACAATTTTAGACATCAACTTGCTACATTGCAACATTTTAGACTCCTTATATAATAAATCTTTGTTGTTATTTGTATATATATATGAGAAGCAATACAAAACTATGCGAATATTTGCGTTGGTGTATGGACAAATATTTGTAGATTCTTTTGTATTTATGATACAATATTTTAGATAATATAGGAGTAAACAATATGGGATTATTTGCAGCCATTAAGCAAATGTTTTCTAACAACATTATTTACAACCCCAATGACGACACAGACTTAGGTGTGCTGGTAGGAGGCAAGAAACAGAAATTAAAGGTTGGTGCTAGCATTGTGCTAGAAGACAACGCCACACTGGTTTTGGTGTACAAGAGTGAGATAATGGACTATTTGTACAACAAGGGCAAGTACAAGATAGATAGGCACACATTGCCGATACTTCTAGACGCAGCCTCCACTAAACGCAACCCCGAGCCGAAGAAAATAGAAGCAAAAATATATGCATTGAAGTCGGGCGATGTGCTAAAATTTGCCTTTCAATCAGAGCGCGCTTTTGTTATACGAAGCAAAGAATATGGCAAGAGTGTAGGCAATGTAGAAGGCATTTGCACAATTGCCATCACTAATCCGAAATTGTTAATGGAGTGGCTATTTAAGATAAAGCGAAGTTATAGAGAGGGTGAAATAGATTATATAGTGTCTAGGCAGATTGGGGATACAGTTTGCCTAGCAATAGAGCGTAGTAGACTAGAGATTAAGGATGTGGTTCTGAAGAACCTTAATATCAACGAGTATCTAGAAGATGAACTTGCCGAGGGTTTTGAGTCGATAGGTTTTAAGATAAAAGATATTATGATTAAGGGAATGGAATTTGACAAACGTACACAGGAGAAAGTAAATGCCATACTTAATAGAGAATACGAGCGAATTGACAAGACTCAGACCAAATATGTAACCATAACTACACGAGGCGATGATAACAAAATGGTGTCTTATAGAGGCGGACAGCCTGATGAGATAGTGGTCGGAAGGGACGATCGCAAACGAATTTGCCCTCATTGTGGCAAGAGTGTAGCACAGACTTTTGAATATTGTCCACATTGTGGCGGCAAGATGGAGTAACCAATCATTGTTATAATGGCACTTGACAGGATATGGAGTTGGTGTAATTATTTAATAAACGCCAACGGAAATGTAATAAGAGATGTAATGAGATTAAGCATTAATAGCCAAAACATTTTAGATGCAGAGGCAATCGCTAGGTCTATGCTTTTGATTATTAATTATATAAATATATTTGGATATTTACTCTTTTTGAGTTAAGATATTATATAACTAGTAAGCGACAAGGGAATATATGTTACAATAACAGGCAACATATATGTAATCGTTCAATATTTAACAACAAGTATCTTTGGGGATATAGACGATTAGTAACCAATTCTACTACTAGTATTTCGATACATCGAATAATAAAAGGAGAATAAAGTAATGAAAAAAATTACTAAGGATATGACAATTGGCGACGTGGTAGATAATTACTCGGGCGCACAAAAAGTACTAGAGGGATATGGAATGCATTGTTTTTCTTGCCCAATGAGTCGTATGGAGACAATAGAAGAGGCTAGTGCAGTTCATGGACTTGATGTAAAAGAAGTTTTAACAAAACTAAATTCGAAAAAAGATAAGGAATAGTGTAATGGAAGATGCAACTATATATACAATATATAGCGAGTATTTTGGAAAGAAATCTTCTGTGCTAGATTCGGTAAGCCAATATAAGGATAAGAAAACTCAATTAGAAGAAAGCGACAAAATTTATTCTCTTATCACTATAATAAAGCTTTATTGCAATGCTGGTTTTTTCCCAGTTAATCTTGTTGAAAAAGAGAACGAGATAAATTTCAGATCAGACTCTGGCGTTGAGATCAATCTTGATTTTGACAGTATTTCTACAGAAGAGGACAAGAGTTTGGCGATATTAAATGCATTAACTCTGCAACGGCGATATATTGATCAAGTGGATAAGACACAAGCCGTTATGGCCGATCTTAATGTTGAGATTAATAATGGGAAAGATTTTGGCGACTTGGTTGGGAAATTTACTAAAACTGATGAAGATACAAGAAATAAAATAATAACCAAGCTAAAAACATTCTTAGAATATTTAGTATCTAACAATATTACTGGGCTTGTTAATCTTATTTTTAATGAAGTTTTGGACGATTATGAGGGAAGATTATAAATTGCTCAACTGTAAGGGTGACTTATTTTTTATTGTACGAGAATATAGGACAAATATTTTCTGATATTTGTCTTTTTTTTATGAACCAACAACAAAAAAATCTAACCATTAAATACAAGTTAGATTCTTTTGTTTTAATTTCTGTCTATATTAATAATAAAGAAATACTTTTGGTCTTCTGCACAATATTCATTATTCAATAGATTTTGCAGTTCGTCTAATGTTGTTTTACAATCAAATGGCATAACGACATCAAATAATATATTGGTATGAGTTTTGCCCACTACCATTCGGAAATCGTGTATACTAAAATTTGGATTGTAACTTTGTAGAATCTTGACAACTCTTTCCCTATGACGCACAACTTCTTTATTCTCATTCTCAATCGGGTCAAGGTGGATAGAAAGTGATATATTATATTCCTTGGCGAAGTCCCTTTCGATATTATCTATCATATCGTGCGCCTCTACAAAATTAGCATTCGCAGGAACTTCTATGTGTGCAGTGGCGAAATATGAATCTGCGCCATATGAGTGAATCATAAAGTCGTGTATTCCAAGAACCCCATCATAAGATAAAATCTTGTTTTTTAACTTTTCGACAAAATGCTTATCGGGCATTTGACCAAGAAGGGGACTAATTGTTTCTTTGATTAATTTGACACTTGATATTATAATGAACAACGATACCAAGATGCCAAACAATCCATCTACGCTAAATGGAGTTTTGCCTACGACATCTATAATTATCATACCCACTAGCACTGCGGTCGTAGAAATGCAATCATTTCGGCTATCTATACAACTGGCTTTTAATATTTCACTATTAATTGATTTTGCAAAATCTCTATATACCAGCATTTGAAAAATTTTAACAACAATTGCCAATATTAGTATAATGTATGTTGCAACATTTATATATATTGCCTCATTTGTAATCAATTTCTCTATCGAACTTTTGGCTAGCAATACTCCTATAGCCATAACAATAACTGCCACAATTAATGCCATAATTTGCTCATATCTTGCGTGTCCATACGGGTGCTCGGAATCCGCAGGTTTGTTAGACAATTTGAAACCAAATAGAACAATAATACAACTACCCATGTCGGACAAATTATTAATTGCTTCGGCAATAATTGTGATACTGCAGCTAATGACTCCTACAATTAATTTTGCGGCAAATAACAGCAAATTCGATACCAGACCTATTACGCCAGCAGTTAACCCATATCTATACCTGACCTCTTTGCTTGAGGTATTGGCATAGTCTTTAATGAACATTTTTTTGATTAATTTCAATATGTCATCTCCTAAGATGGTTTTTGTTTTTATTTTGTTTGTATTGCATTATAGCCAGTCAGACAATTCCGTTAGCAATGACCAAATATGACCTGCCGTATTGCTTTACGCAACTATATATCTTATTGCAAATATGATAATGCCTGCCAACAAAAAAGCAAGTATAATCCCATTTAGGTACTTCGCATTTAATTTCATATGTTTTTGCTCCATTATATTATTATATTAATTAACTAAGACAAATTATATAAAAATTATGATACTTTGTCAAATATTGTTCTAAATTTTAGAGTTGGAGCAATAATGATTTGACTATAAAATGCCAATAAAGTAAAATATTTTTGTCTAGTAAGGAAAATATTATGAAAAAAAGAGAAGAAATAGATAGCAAATACAAATGGCAGTTAAATGATATATATGACAACGAATCGCAATTGCAAGAAGACATCAGTAGGTTGCAAAAACTTTTTGATAAGGTTGTGACATACAAGGGGAAATTGAACAATCCAGAAGTGCTATTAGATTATTATGAATATAGCAAAGAAGTGGATATACTGGCAAACAAAGTATATATTTATATTTTGCTCAATCATTTAATAGACACCGACAATGACAAATATAATAGATTGTTGTGTGAGGTGCAATATTTGTTGCAACGGTTTGAAGAAAATTCGTCTTATATTTTGCCGGAACTTAATTCTTATGATTTGTCTTATTTGGAATCATTGCTTCAAGACAATAGGTTCAAACTGCATCATATGGCTATCAAAGACTTGATAAAGGGCAAGCCCCATATTTTGTCTTACGAAGTAGAGAATGCGATGGCTAAGGTGTCTAAATTTTCGGGCGAATTTAGTGAAATCTACGATGCCTTTGATTGTATAGATTTGAAGGTGGCCAATGCGCTGGATAGCAAAGGAATAGAGCACGAAGTTACAACATCTAACTATGGCAAGTTGATGCAGAGCGAAGATAGGATTTTAAGAAAAAATGCTAGCGAGAATATGAGCGTGGCGTATAAAAATATGTCATCTACACTGGCCAATACGTACATTGCAAGTGTTAAAAAAGACTGCTTTTATGCGGATGTGTATAGATATAAGAACACTCTAAACAAAAAATTAGATGGGCAAGACATTACTGAAAAAGTATATTATACCCTAATTGAAAATGTTAATAATAATCTGTATCTTTATCATGATTGGCTAAAGTTAAAGAAAAAAGTTTTGGGATATGACAAGTTGTATGGATATGATTTGAGGCTTCCGCTAGCAAAGAATGACCAAGAATATACATTCGACGAAGGTTGCAAGTTGATAGAAAAAGCATTAAAGCCATTGGGGAAAGACTATATCGCAATGTATCAAGAATCATTGTCTAATAATTGGTTTGATGTATATCCTACTATTAACAAAGATACTGGTGGTTGCTGTATATACGTATACGGATTGCACCCATACATACTTTTGAACTTTGAGGGAACATTTAATGATGTATCCACAATATCTCACGAGTTGGGACATGCTCTTAATCATTATTATACTTGTGACAAACAGCCATACGAATATACTGATATAAGTATTTTTATGGCAGAGATGGCTAGCACTACTAATGAAGTATTGCTTATCAAATATATGTATAATAATGCAAAAACAAAAGAAGAAAAAATATATTTTCTGCAAGAATACATTGGTCTCATTACTAGTACTTTATTTACTCAAACAATGTTTAGTGAGTTCGAAGATTATGCTCACAAATTAGTTGAGAATGAAGAATCAATAACCAAGGATATTTTATTTAATAAATATGATGAGTTAAATAACAAATATACTGGCGGAGTGGTAGAAAAGAGCGATTATAAAAAATATGGTTTTCTGATGGTTCCACATTTTTATAGAGCATATTACGTATTCAGTTATTCTACAGGCATTACATGTGCATTTAATTTTGCTAATATGTGCCTAAATGAAGAAGATGGGGTTGCAAAGTACCGAGAATTTTTGGCAAGTGGATCGAGTGACTATCCATTGAATATATTGAAAAAATGCGGAATAGATCTAGAGTCTGACAAGCCTTACGAAGTAATATTTGCCGAGATGAAATGGGCAATGCAAGAAATGGAGAAATTGATTAATTAAGGAGAAGTTATGCATAAGATAATAGATATTGAGGGAACAGACTGCTCTGGCAAACAAACACAGAGTGAATTATTAAGAAAGAACCTTGAGAAAGCTGGATACAAAGTACACCAGGCAGGTTTTCCTATGTACAATACACCTACTGGCAGGATTGTGGGCAACTGTTATCTTGGCAAAGATGGACATGGTTTTTTTCCAGAAGGTGCTGTCAATGTAGATAGGCGAGTGGCGGGGTTGTATTTTGCTGCTGATAGGTTGTATAATATTGGCAAGATTCAGGAGTTATTGCAGACGGGCTCGGTTATTTTGGATAGATATGTCGATAGCAATTTGGCACATCAAGGTGCTAAGATAGACGATGAATGGGAGAGGGAGAAGACTTATAACTTTTTCGAAAATCTAGAGTATGGGCTGTTAGAATTGCCTAGACCAGATGTGAGAGTACTACTATATATGCCTAGCGAATATGCTGCGATACTGAAGAGAAATAGGGCAGAGAAACCAGACGAACACGAACAAGATGAAGCATATCTTAAGCGTTCGGAGAAATGCTATTTAGAAATTGCTCAGCGTAATGACTATAAGATTATTAATTGCGTTAAAGATGGCGTAATTAGATCGATAGATGATATACAACAAGAGTTGTTGCGATATGTTTGTGGCAAGTTGAACTAAGGAAGAACAAAGGGGATAATTATGACAGATAAGAATTTGTATAATACATTACAGGAACGTGGATTATTATATCAATGTACTGATGAGAAGAAATTGCAAGAGTTGTTAGAATCTGGTAAGCCTATTACATTATATGAGGGTACAGATCCTACGGCGGATAGTTTGCATATAGGGCATTGCGTGCCTTACTGTATTTTGCGTAGATTTCAGCAAGCGGGTCACAAAGTATTGCTTTTGATGGGCGGAGCGACCGCTTGTGTTGGAGACCCTAGTGGCAAGACTGAGATGCGCAAGATGTTATCTAAGGAGGACATAGAGGCGAATATATCTAAGATTAAGGAGAGCCTGAAAGTATTTCTAGATTTCGACGGAGATAATCCGGCAGTTATTGTTAACAACGCCGACTGGTTTAATGGCTATGACTACATAGACTTTATGCGAGAAGTTGGCGTGCACTTCAATGTCAACAAAATGCTTGCCAATGAGATTTACGCCAAGCGAATAGAAGAAGGTGGCTTAACATTCTTCGAGATGGGTTATATGTTGATGCAAGCATATGACTTTGTTCATCTTAATAGAGAATTTGGCTGTACTTTGCAATATGGCGGAGGTGATCAATGGGGAAACATCGTCGCAGGCGTAGAGTTGCAGAGAAAGTTGAATTTTGCTAATAACACTAATATAGAACTAATTGGTGCTACCAACCCACTGCTTCTGACTCCAGAGGGCAAGAAGATGGGTAAAACAGAAAAAGGTGCTATATGGATAGACCGGGACAAAATTTCTGCTTACGACTTCTACCAAGGAGTGTACCAGACGCCGGATGCTTGCACCAGAATGATGTTTGCATTGTTCACCGATGTGCCAATGGCAGAAGTCGATAGATTGATTGCAGAAGATATCGTCAATGCCAAGAAAGTAATGGCGTACGAAATTACTAAATTTATTCGTGGAGAGGAAGATGCTATTATTGCCAAGCAAGCCAGCGAGAAACTATTTGCTGGCTCTGGAGATGTAGACAATGCCCCAAGTTTTGAGATACAAGCAAGCGAATTGCCTTATGGATTGATTGATTTGGTCGCCAACAGTGGACTTGTGTCGTCTAAGTCTGATGGCAGGCGAATGATAGAACAGGGCGGAATTACAATAGATGGCAACAAAATCACTGATACCAAATACAATGTCACTAAGGACGATTTTGCAGCCAATGGTTATATTTTGCTTAAAAAAGGCAAGAAGAATATTGTCAAAATCGTATTGAAATAATGTTGGCGGGAAATATAAACGATCGCACCCAAGTGATTGAATACATATAATTGATGGTTATTAAATTAGTGAGTGGTTGCTTGTGGCGGATTGGCGATGGCAAACATTGTTGGCCGCTATAACGAAAGAAAAACACGATGGCTTAGTCATAGAAAATTGAAACTTGCAGTTTTTAAACTAAAAGATAAAGAGCATAT